>JAUWKK010000077.1 GCA_030614245.1 Planctomycetota bacterium
ACTGCCCGGCAACGTCGACGCCATACGCGAAGAAGTAACCGAAGAGGAGGCGCTCGAACTCATCCGCGCCCGCACCCTCCTGTGGGCCGTACTCGCCTTGTTCACCGCCATCATAGCCACTGAATGGTGGCTCCGCAAACGGAAGATGCTCATGTAGCGCGTGTGTCAGGCTCATAACCCGGAGGTCGCAGGTTCGAATCCTGCCCCTGCTCATCGACAACGATAACCGCGTATGGAAACGAACAGAAGAAGGACAAATGACAGATCCGACCCTCGTCGGGTCGAATCGGAAGCGACTTCGTGTAATCGGGAGTGAAACAATGTCAAGCTTGACAAGGATCCTAACAACTAGCCGGCTTCGCCCCACACTGCTTGGTGTGATCACGCTCGGCTTTCTGACCTCGAACGCAATATGCGCCGTCCCTGTCACCGAGAAGGACGCCATCGAGATTGTGAGGGCCTTCTGTGAACGGGCAAACGTGACATTCCCGGAAGCCAAGGATGTTCCACTGACCAAGCGCCTTGGTCCAGCCACCAGGAAAGTCATGAGTGGCCGTAATTGCATCAGGTTCATGTCGGGAGACTTATCCGCCGCGATTGACTGCGACAGCGCGGAGCTGACCTTCTTCATGAACGGGTACCGCATGAGGGAGATTGGGAGAACCGGCCCTCCGAAGAAGCCCCCCTGCGAAGTCTTGAAGAGGGCCCGGCAACTACGAGACTGCGCCTATCGGGCGCACAAGGGCACCCTCAAACTGAGCCACATCACGTTCACCACCGCTCAGGGGTACTGGCGAGCCGGGTGGCGGATTCTGGTGGATGGATACGAACCGCTCTATGCTAATAACATCTCGGTGGAATTCTGCGAATCCGGGGAGCTCCTCTCTTACATGTGCAGGCGTTGGTGTGACACCGTCAGCACGAAGGTGGGGGTCGGCGATGAGGCCGCCATCGAGGCATCCGCTCCCGCCGCGGAGAAGATTGCGAAGAGGTTCAAGCTGCGCAAACGGGGGTTCACAGCGGCTGGGGCGGAGCCCCGAGGCCTGTTCGTGCTCGTGCCCAACTGGATTCTAGATCCGGATCGCCCCGATTGGGAAGTAATGGACCCCAAGGGCGCTGACGCGAAGCTGGCATGGGTGGTAGATTGGCATTACGCTCATTCCGATCAGTTCCAGGGAAAGGTTGAGTACCCGATGCCGCCTGATGTCACCGTTTACGTGGAGGCGAGCAGCGGCAAGGTTATCGGAGGCAGCTGCACACCGTGAAGTGCGATGCTGGCGCACGTGAAGCATCACAACCGCGTGTCGTCAATGAACGGGAAAGCCTGACATTGGCTAAAGGGAACCGTAAGAAAGCCCGGCCTTGAGACGCCCGTGCTGTCTCAGGCTCGAAAACATGCCCGCTACCGTAATAGGTGAGCGGGCATGCAGTAGCCAAGCAAATATAGGCGGCCTGCCCCACGGACCGGCATCCTACAGCGAGAGCACGAACTCGACGAGATCGGCGATCTGCTGCTTCGAGAGGTGCGATGTGGCCCCGTGCTTATCCTTGGGGTTATCTCTGGTGAGCATATCGGTCAGCGTCACGGCTCGGCCATCGTGGAGGTAAGGCCCGGTGCGCCAGCACTCGATCAGTGTCGGTGTGTCGAACTCATCCACGCGCGACAGCTTACCGCGAGACCCGACGTCGTACTTCTTGAGATTCGTGTACAGAGGCGCCGGATGGCAGACAGCACAACCGACCTTGCCGCTGTTGAATAGCTTCTCGCCGCGCTTGGCGGCCTTGCTCAGCTTGCCTTTGACCAGATACGGGCTGGGCATGGGCTTGAGCGACTTGAGGAATGCATCGATCGCCTGCGCGTCTTTCTCGGGCCGCACGGCGAACTGGATGTAGCGGATGCCGGAGCGCACGGCGACCTCGGCGCTGGCACGGACGCCCGTGATCATCGCCGGTGGCGTCTTGTGTGCCAATAGCATGCTCTTGGTGCTCTTTGGATTGCCGATGCCGTCGTTTAGCAGGTCCCAGTTCAATCCATCCGTGCGGATATCCGGATGGCAGCTCGAGCAGCTCTGCCAGGTCTGGAAGCACAATGCTGCGTTGTTGAAGAAAATCTCACCCTGGCGAACCTGGCTGATTTTCGGTTTCGGCCCCAGTGCTACCTGCTTCACATCCGACCGGGCCTTGACCGCCAGATCGACGACACTCAGTGTGTCCGTGAAATACTCGGCAACGTAAGCCTTCGTCCCGATCACTACAATCGCGCGCGGGCCGTTACCGGCAAGACGAATCCGCCGCCGCAGGCCCACGAGGAACGAAAGGTCGTTCGGCACGTCCTCTTGCGAGAGCGAAGCCGCCGTGTAGTTCACAGCCTTAGTCGGGTCAACTTTCTCGGGCAGTTTCGCCAGCTTGGCCATCAGCCCCGGGGCGTTGATCACGCTCAGCTCCTGAGTACCGGCATGTGTGACGCAGATGCTCTTGCTGTCCGCCGTGCAGGTTACGCCCCAAGGGTTCGCGGCGCCTTTGTCGACGTCGTCGAGAAGGACCGTGTTGACCAGCTTTAGTCCTGCTGGATCAATGATGCTCATCGCGTTGGTGTTCATCCAGCCGCGTTCGAGCTGCGTGGTGGGCATGTGGAATCGACCGAGAATATGCGAGACGTACGCGTACTTGCCGTCGGGCGCCACGCAGATGCCGCGAAGGCCGACGCTGCCGCTGGGCAGCTTCACGGTCGCGACCACCTTGCGGGTGGCGGTGTCCACAATCGAGACGTTCGAGCCTACGTAATTCACGTCACCCGGGCCCGGAGACAGGTGATTGGCTATCAGGAGCAGTTTCCCGTCCGGAGTGACGGCCGCGCCGATCGGCTCGCGGCCGACCGGCACCCGCGCCACGACCTTAGCCTTCTCAACGTCGATCACCGCAATTGCATTATTGAATCGATTGCACACGTAGGCGAACTTGCCGTCGGGGCTGAGCGCCGGGCCGCAGGTACCGTGTCCCACTGGAATGGTCTTGCTCACTTTTGCGGCTTTCGTGTCGACGATGCAGACCGTGCCGGACGGTGATGCACACGTTACGATCAGCCGTGTTCCATCCGCCGAAACGGCGAGACCCGTCGGATTCGACTTCACCGAGATCGTCTTGACTATCTTTGACGAAGCGACGTCAAATACCGCCACTTGCCGGCCGTCGTATTCCGCGATGTATATGGTCTTCCCGTCTCTTGTAGCGGCCATCGCGCAGGGCGAAAGATAATCCGCCGCTGCGGCTTCGCATACAAAACCTGCCACAGAAGCCAACGACACAAACACTGCAATGCTCAACACTACTGATTTTCTCATTGTCTTTTTTCCTTTTTCTCAGCCCAGAAAACCACGTGACTAAACCAAAATGTTATCCGCTCTTGCCTCCAACTGCAAGGACAATTCCGGCAGGATATTTGATTAGTTCTTCTGATTACTATTTTTGACAAACCCACCCATAGCCCCGATGTGGTGCATCACTATCCCCAGGAATCCCACCCTGAGATGGCAGTATCACCCTCGATTCCGCTTGTCACTTGGCGTTTCACCGCAGCCAGTCCGTCCGAGCCGGTTGCGTTGTGGGTTTTCGGACCTCGGCGCGCGTTCGCGGGCCGGCACCGCGGTCAGGACGCGCTGCCTGAGATAGATTCCACGGAGTTGCGGATTTAATCCCCTTCGCAAGCGAGATACTCTTAAGGCCTGCGGGGAAGATAGTTTTTCGACGTGTCGCAACTTCGCTTCTCACAAGCGGCACCGAGCTACGCAACCGGCTCGGCCCATTCAGTTCGGCGGCAAATCTTGCGGATACACTCTTGCAGTTTCGGCGGCGAATCGGTACATTGCCCGGCGCAATCCCGGGCCGGGCCTTGTGAACCGCCCGGATTTCGCATGATTGTTCTTTTCTATCGGAAAGGGAAAACGCAATGAAGAAGGCTTTGATTGTATACGGCGGCTGGGACGGCCACGAGCCTGACAAGGTGGCCGCCGTCACCGAGAAGGCGCTGAAGGGGGAGGGCTTTGATGTCGAGCTCTCCGAGACACTGGATGCTCTCAACGACGAAGCGCGGCTGCTGGGATTCGATCTGATCGTGCCGTGCTGGACGATGGGCAAGATCGAGGGCAGCCAGGCGGCGGCGCTCTGCGGGGCCGTCAGGCAAGGCGTCGGTATCGCCGGGTTCCACGGCGGAATGGGCGATGCGTTCCGCGAGAATACCGGATTCCAGCGCATGGTCGGCGGGCAGTTCGTATCGCACCCGCAGCAGTTCGAGTATCGCGTCTACGTCGTCGATCACATGGACCCCATAACGGCGGGCATCGACCACTTCAACATCTTCAGCGAACAGTATTACATGCACGTCGATCCGTCGAACCGCGTCCTCGCGGTGACGGTGATCGAAGAGAGCGGGTGCATAATGCCGGTGATATGGAAGCGGCTGTACGGTAAGGGCCGCGTGTTCTATTCGGCGCGCGGTCACGCGGCGAAGGAGTTCGAGATTCCCGAGGTGCTCGCGACCGCCACGCGCGGAATGCTCTGGGCCGCCGAGCGGTCCGCCTGACGGCTCCTCGGATAGAATCGCCAGCTGCCGTGCATCATTATCGTTTGTTCGATATCGACCCGACCCCGCGATGGAGGGTGAACCCTATGAACGCACCACAAGACCTCCGCCCTCTTGTCCACAGGGTCGTCGGCGAGACGCCGATTCTGGACGTCCACACACACCTGTTCACGCCGCAATTCGCCGACCTGCTGCTGTGGGGAATCGACGAGTTGATCGCCTATCACTACCTCGTCGCCGAGGTCTTCCAGGCGGCTCCGCTCAAGTACGATGAATTCTGGGCGATGCCCAAGACGGAGCAGGCCGATCTCATCTGGAAGCAGCTCTTCCTGGAGCGCTCGCCGCTAAGCGAAGCCTGCCGAGGCGTGCTAACCTGCCTGCAAGCGTTCGGCCTCGATCTCTCAAGCCGCAACCTCGACGGCTATCGCGAATACTTCGCGTCCAAGAGCGTCGAGGAACACATCGACACCGTATTCGAGACGGCCAACCTGTCGGCAGTTGTTATGACGAACAATCCGTTCGACCCCGACGAGCGCCTTGCCTGTGAAGGCGGGCTCGAGCCCGACAGCCGGTTCCTCCCTTCGCTGCGGATCGATCCGCTGACGATGGACTGGGACGGCGCACGCGAGAAACTGGCGGGATGGGGCTACGACGTCGGCCCGGAGATCGACAGGCGGACCGCCGCTGAAGTCCGACGCTTTCTCTCCGACTGGATCGCTCGTATCAAGCCGCTGTATCTGGCGGCGTCGCTGGCCCCCGATTACGCCTGCGAAACCGAGACGCCGCGCGGCAGGATGGTCGATCGGTGCATCCTGCCGATCTGCCGCCAATACGACATCCCGTTCGCCAATATGATCGGCGTGAAGAAGCTGGTCAATCCGAAGCTGCGCCTGGCCGGTGATTCCGTCGGCAAGGGCGACATCAAGGCCGTCGAGCAATACTGCTCGCGCTATCCCGACAACCGCTTCCTCGTCACGATGCTCAGCCGCGAGAACCAGCACGAGCTGTGCGTTGCATCGCGGAAGTTCCCCAACCTGATGGTCTTCGGCTGCTGGTGGTTCCTCAATGATCCATCGATCATCGAAGAGCTGACACGCGAGCGTTTCGAGCTGCTGGGGCTGAGTGTGATCCCGCAGCATTCCGATGCACGAGTGCTCGATCAGCTCGTCTACAAGTGGGCACACTCGCGGCGGATCATCGCCGACGTGCTCGCGGACAAGTACGCCGACGTCTGCTCAACCGGCTGGAAGGCTACCGAAGACGAGATCAGGCGTGACGCGAGGCTGCTTTTCAGTGGGAATTTCGAGAGATTCGTCGGGAAGTAGGCAGAGGAGGCCCATGCCGGGGCGGTGCGCGAACCGCCCCTACGCAACTGTGCCGGGGCTTTTCCTGGCCGCCGGTGTGTGTGCTCGCATTGTCAGCAGGATGAGGCCGAGCTGCACGCCGCCGCTCTCGCCCTTGATGGGAACGAACGTGGCATCGACCTCGCGCGGCTCGGAGCTCGGCGCGATGCGCAGCGCGCAGGCAACGTGGCTCTCCCGGCGCTCGAGCTCGAATGCCCGTCTGAACGCATCGGCGAATTCCTTGTTATCTGTGTGACGCAGGATGAATTCGACGTTGACCGACGCCCCGCTCAGGTCGAGCGCGCGCTGGCAGGCCTGGTTCGAGCGGCCGGTATTGGCAGGCAGTTCAACGATCATCGCCGGAGTGGTCAGGCGGCTCAGCAAGGTATACATCGCCCTGTTGGCGTATGCAGTTCGGTTTGCGCGCAGATCGTCATACTCCTTGAGCTGCGCCGTTACGTAGTTAGTCATTTCGATCAGTTCCGCCATTTCTCCGCACGCAACCGTCTCGATGTGTTCATCGAACTCGCCTTCCCTGAGTGCCCGCAGCGCCCTGAGCATCTGGACGCAAAAGGACCCGAGCCCCAGCGCGGTTCCTCCCGCAACGATCGCCGACAGCACGAGCACGGCGATGCTTACGCCGCCGAGAACGGGGTGTTCCGGGTCGAACTCAACGACGAGATATACAGCCACGCACGTTGAGAAGACGAACGAAATCCCCAGCAGCGTTCGGTATATCGGCCGTCGACGCCTCATCGTGCAGCCCTCCGTTGTTCAGTAAGCAGTAATCAGTTATCAGTAAGCAGTTATCAGCAAAGGAAGAATGATGATACTGGCCACTGGCCACTGAACACTGATCACTGAACACTGATCACTGGCAATCCGGTCATGATTGCGACAGTTCCCTGATCGATTCATCACGGCCGATCATGACGAGCACGACGCCTTCCTCGAGCACATCTTCGGCCTGCGGGATGTCGTTGATCGTCTCCTTGAACGTGCGTTTGCCGTTCTCGTCGATGTCGGGCTCTTTGTGCTTGATGGCCGCGACATTCACGCCGAACCGCTTGCGCAGGCTCAGTTCCTCGAGCGTCTTGCCGACGAAACTCGGGGGCACCTCGACCTCCGCGACGGCGTGGCCGCTCACTAGCGGGACGACCTTCTGGATATTCGCCGCAACGAGGCTGTCGGCGATATTGATGGCCATCTCCTCTTCAAGCCTGATCACGCGCGAGACGCCCGCGAGGTCGAGCAGCCGGGCCTGAAGCGGGTCCATCGCCCTGCTGTAGATCGTCCTTACGCCTATCTTCTTCAGCAGCATCGTGGTCAGCAGGTTAGCCTCTATGTTGTCGCCGATGCAGACCATGACGGCGTCCATTTCGGCGAGGCCGACTGATTCGAGCGCGCGTTCGTCCGTCGAGTCCAGCCCCACGGCCACTGCAACGGAGTCCTTTATCGCCTCGATGCGATCCTCGCTCGCGTCCATCGCCGTGACCTCAACGCCCTTCTCCGTCAGGCGCCTGGCAACGGCCGTACCAAACCGCCCGACCCCGATTACTCCGATCTGTCTCATGACAGTTCCCTTTCGTGCAGCCTGCAGCTAATTCCTATGTCGGTCACATCCCGTCAACCGACCAGTACAGTCTCCTCGGCATAACGATAGGCGGCTCTGCGCACGCCGCCGGCAATCGCGAGTGCAAGCGTGAGCGGCCCTATGCGGCCGACGAACATAACCACGGTTATCAGCAGCCGCCCGGCTGTAGAAAGCGCTGGTGTGATGCCGGTTGAAAGCCCGACCGTGCCGAATGCCGACGTCACCTCGAAGCAGACGTCGTCGAACTCTATTCCTGCGCTGCCGCTTTCCGTGACCGAGAGGACGAAGACACCCAGAACCACGAGCGCGATACCGAAGCCTATGATGCAGACGGCCCGCTGGGCGGTCGTCGTCGAGATGCGCCGACGGAATGCCTCCGGCTCGTCGCGGTTGCGCAGCGCCGAGCGCATCCAGATTATCAGCACGGCAACCGTCGTAGTCTTCACGCCGCCGCCGGTCGAACCGGGCGAAGCACCGATGAACATCAGCACAATGATCGCCCATCTCGATGCTTCGGTCAAGCTTTTGATTGAAAGCGTATTGAATCCGGCCGTCCTGGCCGTAACCGATTGGAAATACGCACCCAGCAGCCGATTCTGCCAACTCACGCCCGAATGGACACCGTTGCGTTCGGCAACGAGCAGCGCCGCCATCCCGGCGGCGATCAGGATGGCGGATGTCAGCAGCACCACTTTCGTCTGCACGATGAAGCCCCGGCGGCGGCTGAACGGATGCCGGCCCAGCCTGGCAAGATCGCGCACCACCAGGAACCCAAGCCCGCCGACGATGATCAACGATGACATTATCGCGTTGATCGAGATGCTGGGCTGCCAGTCCTCGAGGCTGCTCGAGAAAAGCGAGAACCCCGCGTTGCAGAAGGCTGAAACAGCGTGGAAGACCGATTCGTAAATCGTCCGGCCATCGAGGCCCCTCGTCGGCCCCCAGGCGGCCACCAGCAGCACGGCGCCGATCAGTTCCGTGATCATCGTCATCTTGAGGATGAATCCCACCATCTCTTGCACGCCGGCAAGCGATTCGTGGCCCAGCACCGCCTGCATCTGCGCTTCGTATCGCTTCGCCATCCGGCCGCGGGAGAGCAACAGCAGGATCGCCGAGAACGTCATGATTCCCAGCGCGCCGATCTGGATCAGGCAGAGAATGACGATCTGCCCGAAAACCGAGAAATCCTTCCCGGTGTCCAGCACGATCAGCCCCGTCACGCACGTGGCCGAGGTCGCAGTGAAGACGGCGTTGACGAAGCCTATCGACTCGCCATTTGCCGATGCGAGCGGGAGATCGAGCAGGATTGTGCCGACGAGAATGGCGGCCGCGAACGTGATGACTATCAACTGCGCCGGCCTGAGGCCCAGTTGGCTGATCAGCCGGGCCGTCCGGTCGCTCCGCCAGAAGCCCATACAGAGCGCGACGAACTGCCTGATCAGGATCGCAATCCGTGCAGCAGGAACGCCCGAGAACAGCCCCGCTATCGGGACGAGCACGATCAGGTCGATCCAGGCGTGGCGCCAGTAGTTCCTGCGGTCGGGTGAAGTCAGGAACCGCACGACAATATCAACGCACAAGAGAGCGAGGAAGAGCGGATCGAGCCATCGTGAGATGTCTGCCCATCGTGCCAATGGCGGAGAGATGACGCACAGGAGCAGGCCGAGGGCCGCGAGCGCGACGAGCGTCCAAGCCCAGTCATACCATTTCAGCCACCGGTTGTTTCCGCCGCCTGCCACTATAAAATCGCCTCCGGTATGTCTTCCCGAGTGCGGATGCTCGAATCATTCTAATCGGCGCGGCACTGATTTCAAACAGTAAATGCGAAGGAATCGCCCCCGGCCCGGCGGCTGTGGGCAGGCCCGCCACGTATCTGCTTGCCGTGTTCGGAATACCAGCGGCGGAATTCAGCCCCGTCAGAGCTGCCGCGGGCAGGCGGGTTCCGAACAGCGCAACCGGCATAAGTGCTGCGGGTATCACCCCAGATCGTGGGGTATGCTGGACAACCGTGATCCAGAGACAATGGATATTTTCAACCCGAATCGCGTGCTAGCTGATTCCTGGCCGCGCAGCGGCCAAGGCCTACAGCCTGGCGCTTCAGCCCCAGGAATCAGACAGTATAACAGCTGTGCCCTGAAGGGGCACGGCAAACCTTACCCACGGCGTTGCCGTGGGCTATCTTATTTCGCGCCGACGGGGCTGCACTCGGCCGCGGCTCCGCAGCGAAGAGACGAGGCCCCTCCCGGGCGTACCGAAAGCTGACGCGCACGTTCGCGC
>JAUWKK010000231.1 GCA_030614245.1 Planctomycetota bacterium
CGCCAGCGCCAGCCCCCCCACCACCCCATGGTCGACCGAATCTATGACTTTCAGAATGCACAATCCGACCACGAGATTGCGGACCTGAAGGGAGACGACTCGAAAAAGGAGCAACTGCAGGAGTTGGAGACGGCGCGGGCAGAGTATTCGATGAAGGTCTACGTCAATCGTGTGAAGAGCCGACCGACCGACACCAACCTCCGCTACACGCTGGCCGAACTATACTTCCGCTATGACGAAATCGACTTGGCGATGCAGCAGTATCAGCATGCCGTCCGCGACCCGAAGCTCCGCAGGCAATCGCTCAACCGCTTGGGGCGGTGCCTCATGACCAAAGGCATTTACGATATGGCAATCGCACGCTTCGAGGAAGCCGTCAAGGGTGTCATCGTCATCGGCCCGGAAGAGAAGGATATCCTCTACAACCTCGGCAACGCCGCCGAGGCGGCCGGCGACACAGAAAAGGCCGAAGAGGTCTATAAACGCATCTACGAAGTTGATATCGTCTTCAGGGACGTCGCGCAGAAGATCGAGGATATCTACAAGAAACGCCGGGAGGGAACTTGAGGGACAGCACCAGAACGAGACGGAATTATCGATAAGGAGAGTTTAGTGCCCACCACAATGTCGGCCAAGAAGCGTGTTCGGCAGAACGTCAAGCGCCAGCAGCGAAATCGCGCGGTGAAGTCGGCCGTGCGCACCCAGGCCAAGGCCTTCCGCGCGGCGATCGAGGCCAATGACATCGAGAAAGCGCGGGATGAATGCCGCAAGTGCGTATCGGCTTACGATCATGCCGCGTCGAAGGGCATGCTGAAGAAGAACACCACCGCACGATACAAGTCGCGCATGGCCGCCGCATTGAACAGACTCGCCCCCGCAGAAAACAGCGAGGCCTGATGGACCGATCCCAGCCGCCTGACGCATCAAGGAAGGCTACAGGCTTCAGACTTCAGGGTTGCCGTTCGCACTTTCTGCCTGAAGCCTGACGTCTGAGGCCTGAAGCCTCTGATCGGCGGCTGTCAGTCTGTACACATCGCGCTGAGCATCCAAGCTCAATCACTCGTCATCAAGCGACCTGGCATCCTCGATATCGAGTATCTCTATCAATTCTTCGGCTTCGAGCAGGGCCTCGACTTCCTCGCGTGAACGCTGCTGGAGCGGCCATTCGTCGTCGTTTGCGACGCGCAGGATCATTCGGGCGAGCAGCGCGGCCGATTCGCGCTGGTCGACCAGCGACACCTTGTCCGGCGTATCAGCCGCCGTGTGACCCCAGCCGCGGCCTGCGAACGGATTCGAGAGATTCCCCACGTTTGCCGTCGGCACCCCGTGCAGCAGGAACGGGAAGTGATCGGAATAGGCGAAGACTATATCGCCGAACGGGATGGGCGTCTTCAACTGCTCGGCGAGGGCTTCGACGTAGCCTTCGGCCTGCGGCCATGCGTGGAATACCAGGCCCTTGGGCCGCGCATTCGTCAGGCAATCTGAATTAAACATCACGCGGATGTTCGGCATCTCGTCGCGATGGGCGGCGACGTATTCGTGCGAGCCGATCAGGCCGATCTCTTCGCAGCCGAACGCAATGAACCGCACGGTTCGGGCAAGGTGCTGACGATGCGCCGCCAGCAGGCGGGCCGTCTCGAGCACGACCGTCAGCCCGGCGGCATTGTCGTTGGCCGACGTGCACAAATCGTGCGAATCGTAGTGGCCGCCGACCACTATGATCTCCTCGGGTTTCTGCGTGCCCGTCAACTCGCCGACGACGTTGCACGACGCCTTCGGCTCATTGGTATCGCTCGTGATGATGCGCACGACTGGCTTGCAGCCCTTGCTGCGGCGCAGCAGTTCTTCTCCGGTTTCCCTGGCGATTCCGATGCCGGGGATTTCAGCGGCCTTGCCGAACCGCAGCGCTCCGGTCGCGGGGAGCAGGCCGTCGTAGTGATTCACGAAGATGAACCCGACGGCGCCTGCTCGCACGGCGCGGCCGTACTTCTCGCCGCGATGAACCCACCGGTGCACCTGCGGCGGCATTCGGCTCGATACGTAGACGATCTTGCCCCTGATATCGCCGCCGAGGCGCTTGAATGCCTCCGGGGCACCGTCACCGAGGTTGATGATCTCGGCGGCGACGCCGTCCGGCCCCGTCGGCGGGCAGTAGGGCAGCGAGATGCACGGGAACTCGCGTTCGGCGGGCTGGAGCAAGTTCAGCCTCGCCGGCTCGCCACGGTGCCAGCCGGCGTAATCGAACGCCTCGTCGGCGACATTGTCCAAGCCGTAGCTCTTGAGGCGGTCTGCGACGAACCTCGCCGCATCGCGTTCGCCGTGTGTCCCGGCAAGCCTTGGGCCGATCTCGTCGCACAGAACCAGCAGGTTATCGCCCGGCTCGTTCGATGTATAGGCGTCGCCGAGGATGAGCTTGTCGATCTCCAGATATGTTTTGTCGTCGGGCACGGTGATGGCTCCAGGGGCTGATGAGTAAATTGCAGACCTTCAGCTCAGTCCATATTGCTTGATCTTCCGATAGAGCGTGCGTTCCCCGATGTTGAGAGCCTTGGCGGCTTCTGCGCGGTTGCCCCCTGTTTCCTCGAGTGCGTTCGTGATCATCAGTCTCTCGGCTTCTTCGAGCGTGAGTCCCGAGAGTTTGCCGGTCGGCGGGGGTGCGGCTTCTACGGTTGGCATCATGATGGCAGGCAAGTCGTCGACGCCCAGGATATCATCGCTCGTGACGACGACCATGCTCTCGATGCAGTTCTTAAGCTCGCGGACGTTTCCATCCCACGGATGGCGCGAGAGTATGCGCCGGACCTCGGGCGTGATCGCCGTTATGCGGCGCCCGTGGCGGCTGCCGAATTCACGAATGAATGCGTCCGTCAGGAGCGGGATGTCCTCGCGACGCTCTCGAAGCGCCGGAATACGCACCGTGACGACGTTCAGCCGGAAGAAGAGGTCCTGGCGGAACTTCTTCTCGTCGACGAGCTTCTCGATATCGGCGTTCGTGGCGGCGATGAGGCGTACGTCGACCTTGATGGGGATGTTCGAGCCGACGCGGTAAATCTCTCGTTCTTCGATCACCCGCAGGAGCTTGACCTGCGTGGACAGCGGCATGTCGCCGAGTTCGTCCAGGAAGAGCGAGCCCTTGTCGGCATATTCGAAGCGTCCCTTGCGGAAGGCATCAGCCCCTGTGAAGGCCCCCTTTTCGTGGCCGAAGAGCTCGCTTTCGAGGATGCTCTCTGATAGTGCGGCACAGTTTAGGGCGACGAAGGCCGCGTCGCGGCGCGGGCTGTTCGTGTGGATCGCCTTTGCGATGATATCCTTGCCGGTGCCGCTTTCGCCGTAAATGAGTACGGTTGCATTTGTAGGTGCGATTCGGCGGAGAGTATCGATCATCTTGAGCATCTGCGGATTGCTGCCGATGATGCCGTCGAAGCCGAACTTCTCGGACAGGCGCTGGCGCATTTCGAGGTTCGAGCGGCGCAGGTTCAGGCGGTCGAGTGCGTTGGCGACGACTGTGCGCAGCTCGCGCATATCGACAGGCTTGCGCAGATAGGTGTACGCGCCCTTTTGCATCGCTTCGACGGCGGTCTCGACGGTCGCGTGGCCGGTCACGACGATGACTTCGACATGATCGAGATGGCGGCGGGCGGTATCGAGGATCTCCATCCCGTCGACGTCGTTCATCACAAGGTCGGTCACGACGACGTCGATGCCGCCCCGTTCGACCTTTTCGAGGCCCTCCTTGCCGCTCGTGGCGGTGAGCACCTTGTATCCCCGGCGTTCGAGGCCCTCGGCGACGGCTTCGGCGTGGCCTTCTTCGTCGTCGATAACCAGCACCGTGCCGGCCTGCAGGATGTTGCTCTTCTCGGGCATCTGATGTCCAGACAGTTGAACAGTCGAAAGATGCAGATCATCGGTTGGACAGGTGTAAGTTGAAAGGTGAAAGGCGAAAATCCGCCTCCTCTCTACTCTCGCCTGCTCTACTCTCGCCTGCTCTGATTCAGGCGCTCCTCAGAAAAGTCTCTTTCGTTTGGCCAGATATGCCGACAGCATGAAATCATAGGGAACCGACGTGTCCGTCTGCACGTATTCGACCAGTGCGCTGGCGCAGTCCCGCTTGTATCCGGCGATGAAGCCTTCTATCAGGCTGCGATACTCGCCCCGGACGTATCGCGGATCGACGTGCAGCCGCTCGTTCGTCTCCATATCGACGAAATCCGCCAGGCGCTTGAATGGGAACTCGATCTCCCACTTGTCGAAGATATGGAAGATCATCACCTCGTGCTTCTTGAATCGAAAATGCCGGAGGCCCCGCATCACCTCGAGCGGCTCGGCGAAGAGGTCCGACACGACGATGATCAGCCCGCGGCGCTTGATGCGTTCGGCCAGGGCGTGGAACGTCCTCGATACGTTGGTGACTGCGCCGGGCTCTATCTTCTCGAGATCGCGCAGCAGAAGGTCCAGATGCTGCGGCGTCGAATGCGGCGGGATGAACTGCCGGATTTCCTTGTCGAAGATAATCAGTCCCACCGAATCCTGCTGCCGCATCATGAGATATGCAAGCGTCGCGGCCAAATAGCTGCCGTATTCGAGCTTCGTCAGGCCGGCCTCGCCGTGCTTGTAACCCATCGAGCCGCTGGCGTCGAGCAGGATATACGCCTTCAGGTTCGTCTCTTCTTCGTATTGCTTGATGTAGAAGCGGTCGCTTCGGCCGTACGCCTGCCAGTCGATGTCCTTGATGTTGTCGCCGGGGGTGTATTCGCGGTGTTCGGCGAATTCGACGCTGAAACCGTGATACGGGCTGCGGTGCAGGCCCGAGATGAACCCCTCGACGACCGAGCGCGCGACGAGGTCTATTCGCGCAAGACGCGCCACAGCTTCGGGCTCGAGGTATCGATATCGCTGTTTGGCCATGAGATGGGATTTTAGCAGGATGCGGCGGCGAATCAAGAGGCACGGTCGCCAAAGGGTATGACTCCATATCGTGGGGTATCTTATGCGCCGCGAGTGTGAGGATGTGTTTAATGCTCGGGCTGGCGAAGAATTGC
>JAUWKK010000061.1 GCA_030614245.1 Planctomycetota bacterium
CTCGGTGAGGATTTTATTGTGCACGTGAGCTACATCGAGGCGCTCAGACGAGCGCGCCTTCCTGTGTGCCGATCTTCTTGATGGCGATGCGTGCGAGGTCGCAGCAGCCCAGTTTGTACTTGGCGGCGGCGGCTTCGATGCAAGTCGGCGGCGGGCTGATCGGCCACGGCTCGCCCTTGATCTGATCGCGCTTCGCCTGGAGTATCTTCAGGCAAACGGCTTCCACGGCGACGGGATCGGTTCCGACGATCAGGCCGTTATAGTGCCACAGGTATCGCGGATCGACCTGGGGGCCTTTGTCGCACAGCGGACGTAACGCATCGACGAGCACGAGCTTCGTCTTGCCTTTCACATCGGGGCGGTTCCATATCTCGCCCAGCTTCGCGCTGGCTGCGTGATGATACGCCGCCGGCTTGCCGCTGAACTGAATGTAGTTCTTGAGTACGGTGCCGATGCCCGTGATCCAGTGGCATTTGAGGTTGGGCAGCGGCAGCAGCACGTCGCAGCCTGCGTGTAGCATCTTGCGGCTCTGGGCATTGATGATCTTGTCGTCGGGGATGCCGACCTGCACGAGCCGCTCGCGGACGAGCTTCGTGAGTTCCTTGTGCGTCGGATTGAGATGCGGCGTCGGTACGAGCCCTACCCGCTGGTCCGGCTTTGCCACGGTCTTCCAGGCCGCCGCGGCGTCATTCTGCCCCGTCACGGCAGCTATTGCCCGATCGAGCATCGTGCCCAGCACCTTCACGTCGGCCTTGTGCTTGTCGTCTAGCACGTCTGCGTTGCGAATGATGAAGACGGTAGCCTTCGGGTCGGCGGCCTCGCCGGCGCCGGCCTGCCGCAATCCTATCGCTGCGGCCATTGCACCGCAAGCGGTTCCCCGGATGAAATCTCGTCGCGTAAATCCATCGTTCATTCTACTGGCTCCTTTCTGTTGGTTTCTATCCTTGCAATCGTTGCATAAAGCAGTTTCTCGCCGGTTTCTCGGCGTAACGCTTCGAATGTGATCAGCAGATGCTTCTTCGCCAACTGCACGCTCACCCATTTGCCGTCTTCCAGGCGGCACGAGGAGAGGCTGTCCGCTACTGGCGGCGTTTTCTCCATGTAGGCGCGATGGAATTGCTCCCATGCCTTGCGTGCGGCGGCCTTTTCCGGATACTCCACCACCAACAGCTTAGCGCTGCCGCCGTCGGCCGAGTAATCAGCCAGCACAGCGTTCGGCCCTGCGTCGAGAAGCAGGATGTTCTCGTCGGCCAGGTAGTAGATGTAATCGAGCACGAGCTTCTTGTGGAAGTAGTGGACGGTTGCGGGCGTGAGGCGGTCGTTCGGCAGCCGTTCGACGAGGCGCGGCACTGCGGCTTTTTCATCGACGCTTTCTGCAAACCTGCGGGCGAGTTCGAGGACGGTCTTCCTCGAACTCTCCGTCTCGACGTCGGCAAGGACTCGACCGAAGTATCGCCCCTTGCAGAAGCGCAGCAGCCCCGCAGCATAAACCGACCGGTCGCCGACGCCACCATCGGGGCCGTCGAGGTCCTGCGACAGCACGCCGAATGCCTCCTCCGGCCGTGTCATGTCGTAGATTTCGAGCAGTATCCCGCCCTCGTCGGGATGCTTGAACGTCCAGACGTCGAGCGTCTTGAAGGCATAGGCGAGATACAGTTCGCCGGCGCCGTTCATGTATTCGAAGATGTTGTCGGGAGTAACGCGCATTGGGCGGCCGTGGAGCTTCCAGCCGTTGCGCTCGTTCGGCGGCTGCCAGTTGGCGGCTGCCATGGTTGCCGATATTATTGCAGCGGCGAAGATCATCGCGTCCCCTGTCGATCACGTTTCGGGGCGGTTGCGTTTGGGTCTGAGTTGTTCCTTGATGCGCAGCTCGCGCAGCATCTGCTTGTACTTCGGATGATCGCGGATGGTGTCGAGATCGGCATCGTTTTCCATCCAGTTGGCGTCGTCGTATCCGGCATCTATCGCCTTGCGCAGCCACTCTATGGCCTGGTCCATCTGTTTCTTGAGCGAGCAAACACAGGCCATGTTGTACAGGAGGATTTCGTTGTTGGGGGCCTTCTTGATGGCGATCGAGTACTGTTCCATCGCCTTGTCATACTGGCCGTCTTCGAGGAGCGAGTTGCCGAGCTTGATGCGTATGCCGATATCGAGCCGCTCGGGCCAATTGTGCTCGACACCGAGTTCCGCCAGCGCCAGTTCGCCTTCCGGGCCCATATCGAAGAGCGCCCAGACGGCCGAGAGCCAGACGCCGCGATGCTTCTCGAGACTTACGATGCGTGCGAGGGGGCGCACGGCGTGCTTCTTCTCGGCGGAAGCGAGTGCCCTGACGATGATTTCGCGTTCGGTATGGCTGCGCTTCTCGAAGCCGACCATCAGGTTGCCGATGACGCGCCGGAGTTCGGGGCTGATGGCCCATCGGATCAGCGCCAGGACAAGCTCCGAGCGGCGCTGCACCTCGAGGTCGGGGTTCGAGATGCTCCGGTCGAGGAACGGGACCGCGTCTTCGCCGACCGCTGCGAGCGCATCGGTGGACGCCTCGCGCGTGGCGTAGCTGTCGCTGCCCAGGCCCGCGATTAGCTGCTCGATCTGATGCTTCCCGGCGGGGACGGGCTGCTTCGCGGTTTGCGTCCGGGGCGTTTGCTCGCCTGCGGCCAGAAGGACGATGATTATGCCTGCTGCGGCTGCACTCATCTACGGCTGCTCCGAGAGGTTTTTGAAGTAGTAACGCACGAGCTGCTTGTAGTTTTCGGGGAAGTTCTCCTTGAGAATCTGGAGGAACTCCTCGCGGGCCTTCGGCGGCAGGTTGCCCCATTCCATTCCGGCGGCGCCGACGTCCGGACGGAGCTTGCCGTCTGTGGTTCCGGCCCTGACCGCCTTCTCATCCTGCATCGGCTTCCTGCCCTTCGCCTGCGACTGCGTATTCTTGGGTTTGCTCTGCTGTTTCTGCTTGTCTTTTTGCTGCTGTTTCTGTTTCTGCTTCTGTTGTTGTTGCTGCTGGCGGGCGATTTCGATGAGCTTGTCGATGCCCTCAACGACGGCGCCTTCCCGTCTTTGAGTTTCCTGGCCGGTGTCCAGCTTCCTGAGGCGCCTGGCGACGATGTCCATCATCTTCGAGATGACCCGCAGCGGATTGCGTTCGCTGGGCTTCTTGCGGTCATCCTCATCGAGCACGCCGAAGGCGGGAAGGGCGATCAGCGCGACCAGCAACAGTGCAATTATCCGGTGCATCGGGTGATTCTCCGTGTGATCAATGGCCAGGGTCTACTCTCTTCTCTTCCTTGTCGCCCGCCTTCTCTTCGAGTTCTGCTCCGAAGCGTTCGACGACGAGCGCGACTTTCTCCTGATTCTTTGCGAGGCGTTTGATGCGGCTGGTTATCATCAGGGGATTGAGCCGCTGGAGCGCCTTTTCGTTTTCGTATCGCTTCGTCTGGGCGTTGATATCGAGTTGCATCGTCTTGAGCATCTTGAGCTGCGCGAGGGGTGGCACGAGCGGTGGCTTCTTTCCGCCTCCTCCCCCGCCGCCCCCGCCTCCGCCTCCGGCGTTCTCGCGCGCCTTCTGCTGCTCTTCCTTGAGTGCATCGATCAGTTTGACGAGTGTGCGTTCGATGTCCTTCTGAGTCTGCTGCGGGAGCCAGCCAGTGTCGGGCTTTGCGAGGGCGCTCTGAACGGTTTTCATGTCGGAGACCACTTGCGACATTGCCATCTCGAAGACGGCTATGGCCTCTTTTTCGAGCCGCTGCCGGACGGATTCGGCGCTCTCGGCGAGCGAGCCCTGTTGTTCGGGCAGCTTCCTGAGCGTGAGCCGCGCCTCGCGCGAGAGTTCGTCCTTCTCGACGGCATCGATCTCGGCCGTGGCCGTATCGATCTCGCGCTGTGCCTTGAGCAGTTTGCCGAGCTCCGCCCCGATCTCGAACAGGGCCTTCTCGCGCTGCTTCTCGGCGAGTTTCTTCGATAGCTGCGCCAGCCTGTCGCGGGCTTCCTCGAGGCGGTCGATGGATTTCTGCTGCGGCTTGGTGGCCTCTTCGGGCTTGTTCTTATCGAGTTCATCCTTGGCGGCGTTCATCTCGCTGGCGGCGCTGCCGGTGTCCTTCGCGGCATTCTCAATCGGCTGCGATTCCTGCTCTTGCGAGCTCAGGCCCTGGGCCATTTCCGAGAGATCTTTCGAGAGTTTCGACGCCTTCTTCGACGTTTTTCCCTGCTCTTTCGCGAGCTGTTTGGCCTGCTCGTCGGTGAGCGGCTGTTCTTTGGCGAGCTTGTCGAGTTGGCGCCTGGCCTCAGCCAGTTTGTCCAGCGCCTGCTTCTGATCGCCGGCTGCCTGTTTATTCTTGGCGTCGGCGAGCGCCGTGGCGGCCTGCTGCATCTTTGCGGCGGCCTGCTGGGTGTTTTCGGCAGCTTTCTCGGCCAGTTCCTGGAGTTCCTCGGCTAGTTCGCCGGCTTCCCCGGCCAGCTTATCCTGCTTGTCGGCGGCGGCTTCAGCTTTCTTCGGGTCGCCTGCGGGCAGTTTTTCAGTTTCACCGTGTGCTTTCTTCTGCTTGTCGATGAGTTCGTCGAGTTTCTTGCCGGCCGTTTCGATGGCGGCCTTTGCCGCTTGGCCGGCGGCGGCCTTGTGCCCGCGTTCCTCCTTGATGAGATTTTCGAGCTTCTCGACGGATTCGTTGAGCTGCTTGATCAGTTCGCTCGGATCCGAGAGGTGCGCCGACTTGGCCCGTTCCAGTTTCGCCAGGAGTTCCTCGAGGTCGTTGTGGACCTTCTGCTGTACGGGGACGGCCGGTAGTACCGTGAAGCTGTCGAGCTTCGCGGCGGCGTCTTTCATCTGCTGTGCTATCTGCGAATGCCTGGAGAAGCTGAGCGCATCTCCGACAGCCTGTGCCGTCGGGGGCGTCTTGTCGGCCATTAGATCGCGGAAGCGAGCCATTGCGGCTTCAAGATCGACCAGATCGCGCTGTAGCCCGGTCTGCGACCGCGCAGCGCTGCGGAGCGCGCCCTTGTCGGCTTTCGACATCTTGTCGGGCGCCTGGTTCAGGGTGCGGATGCCGAGGAGGCGCGCCTGTTCGTTCAGCTTGCCCTGCTGTATGACGAGCTCGCGTGCGCGGCGGATGAGCTCGTCGATGTCTTCAGTCTGCGACATTCTATCGAGCAGCGCCCGCATCTGCGCAACGATTTGCGCCTGCTGCCCCGAAGCCGCCGCGAGATCCTTCTGTTGCCGCGACATCTTCTCGCCGCGATGCGCTTGAGTGATGCTCTTGACGGCCTTCGGCATCTCCTCCGAGCTGATGCGGTCGAGTTCTCCGGCGTAGCTCTCGACTTTGTCGCGGTCTTCGAGCGCCCCGATGTCGTTCGACTTCATTGCGGATGCGATCCTGTTGATGTCGTCGCGGAGTTCGCCGGTGCGGCGGGCGATGCGCCGCTGCCGGCTCGCAGCCTGCTGCATCCTGCCGTAATGTGTGCGATTGACCTCTTTCTCGTCGGCGATGTCATTGCGGATGTCATCAAGCTGATCCTTGCCGGCCTGTTCCTGCCTGATGAGCTGTTCGAGTTTGGCTCGGGCTTCGTTGATCCTTGCATCGAGGCGACTGGCGAGCTGCGCTCGGCTGATGATCGTGACGAAGTGCTCGGCGGACTTGCCGCCGTTCGGCTCGGGCTCGCAGAAATCGGCCGCTTCGATGCGATACGAGATGACGTCGCCATCTTTGGGGCCCAGCGCGGCGATATCCCACTCGAATGAAGTAGTGGCCTTCTTGCCGTCGGCTTCTATCGAGAGCGGCTGCTTCTGTTCCTTGCCCTTCGTGCCGTGCGCGAAGGCGAGGCGCATCTCCCTGATGCCGAAATCGTCGCGGGCCTCGGCGTTCAGTTCGATCTTTGCAATAGTTGTGACCTCGACCCGAACGGGAGGACTGATGACGCGAACCGATGGTGCTGCGTCCTTGACCGGCCGGATGCGGAAGGTAACCGGGTTGGCGTTCCTGAGGCCGTCTTCATCGACGACGTGGATGGTATAGCGCGCAGGCCCGGCCTCGAGGTCGAACTCGGCGTGCATGAGGTCGCCGCGCCCGGGTCGGGCGGTCTCGGGCCGGTTCATGGAGACCGGAGCGCCCTTGTCGAAGCTGATCTTTGCCCGGCGGATGCGCTTGTTGGTCTTCGCGTCGATTCTCACGCGCGTGCCGATCACGGCGTTGATGTCGCCCTGCCCGGCCGGCTGCTCCCACTCTGGCAGTCGTGTGTACTTGGGATATAGATACGTGACGCGCACCTCGTCGACGCGCGGGCGGTCGATCACCTTGACGCCGTATCGGGGCGTGACGTCGTCTCCGCCTTCGACGTGGAACTCGAAATCATCGGTGACTGCGGTGAAATACGCCTTGAAGATGTCGTCGGAGAGCCGCATACGCAGCCGCTTCGAGTCGCCGCTGCGGAGCTGGTACAGCCAGACTCGGGACGGCACACGGCCATCGACCTTGACTTTCACCTCGAGATCGCTGCCGCGCGCGATCGTCGTCTCGGGCCCGAGGTCCAGCACCGCCAGGCGCGTCTTCTGCGGCCAGTTTGCCGTGCCGAACGGATTCGCGAACCGCGCAAGGAAGACACCAGCCAAGCCGGGATAGACCCCAATCCAGACAACGACCGCAGCAAGTGCCGCGAGCGCACCCGCATTCAGTTTCTTCACGACATCAGATCTGACAACCTGGTTGAACTCGATGTCCCTTGCCGAGCTGCCGGCATCGGCGAAGAGGGCCTCGAGCAGGTCGCGCGAACTGACGGATGCGGCCGGGTCGTCGGGCCGGCTCAACTGCACGGTACTGATGAGCCGCTCCTGCAGCTCGGGGAAGTTATCCTCGACGAGCAAGGCGAGTCCCGAATCCGTCAGCGGCACCCGCATCGGGCGAAACAGGAACGTCCAGGCAGCGGCCGCGAAGCCGCAGAGCGCCATGAGATCGATCAGCAGCCGCCCGCCGCCGCTGAGCCGAAAAGTCCAGTCGAGAGCCAGCATAGCCGCCAGCAGGCCGATGCATATCAGCACTATCTTGGCCACGCCGGACATCACGATGAGCGAAGTCAAACGCGATCTCAGCGCCGAAAGCTTCTCGTTTATCAATTGTTGATCGTAATCTGCCATTTTCCATACCACGAGTGAACCGCGGATGAACGCAGATACACACAGATAATACAGAACTGGATTGAATTTCTTATCCGTGTTTATCCGTGTTTATCTGTGGTTTCATTTTTATTCTCAGCATCGTCCGGCCTGGGCGGGCCAATGGGGCTCTGCGGCCGTCCTCCGTCGCTACCTCTGGAAGATGGGCAGGTAGCCGTTGTGCACCTGCAGTGAGAGGCAGGCCATTGCCGTGCAGTATACGCTGCCGACGCTGCCGGTCCACGAGCCGTCGGGCTGCTGTTTCGCCAGCAGATCGGGCATGCCCCTGCGAAAATAATCCTGCCAGGCCTCGCCGCCGGCCTGGTACAGTGCCTGCGAGATATAGTACTGGCCGTAGTAGTAGTGCCCGGTTCGCCCGGGCAGGTTTCGTCTGAGATATTTGACTCCGCGCTCGGCCTCGGGGCAGCCGTATTCACCGGTGCCGTAAAGCGCGGTAACACCGGCGCCTGCGAGTGCGAGGGAGCCACCGCCACGGCTGCGCAGCATATAAGAGAATCTCCCGGATGGCTGGGCGCTTTTCTTGGTGTAATCGATCGCCCGCTGGATAGTCTCCTTGGGCACCTTGATGCCGGCATTGCGAGCCGCTCGGAGCGCCTGCACCTGGCAGATGGTAACCGAGAGGTCGGAATCTCCCACCGGCGAAGGCTGATACCGCCAGCCGCCGTCGTCGTGCTGTGTGCGAATGATGCAGTCGATGGTCAGCTTCAACTTGCGGCCGAGCTCGCGGTTCGCGCTCATTCCGTAGGCTTCGGCCAGGCAGAGCGCGGCGAATCCGTGGCCGTACATGCGCGAGTTGATGCCGCCGATGTATCCGATTGGACGGTTGGGACGGTCGGCCATGCTCACGTTGTTAAGGATGTACCTGATGCCGCTTTCCACCTGCTTGCCGTACCTGCCGCGTCCAGGAACGTTGCCGTTTGCCATGAGCGCGAGCGCGCACAGGCCGGTGATGCCCACGTGCCGGCTGTAGCTGCCGGAGCCGCCGCCCCAGGAGCCGTCGCGGTTCTGATTCGCGGCGATATAAGCCAGGCCGCTCTCGACGGATGCGTCGAGCTTCCGCTGCAATGCGGCATCCGGGAGCGCCCGCTCGGCTTCCTCACCGGCGTGAGCCGTCGGCACGGCGATGACGATAAAAACAGCGAACGTCAATAACTTCACTATAGCTCCTTGCTTCGATATATCAATTCTACAGCGGATAATGTCGCATGGCAAGGCATTTCTCGCGATTGCCGGCAATTCATGCCGGTTGGACGGGATGTTTCGGTTGAACGTAGTAGTAGAGCCAGGCGGCCAGTTCGCGAAGAATGTAATAGTGCCGCCGTCTCAATGACCGGGTTTCGCGGGCGGGTACGGTGTAAACCGCCAGCCCCGCTCGCCGGCTGATGAGCTTGATCCGCGAGAGATGATAACCGTGGCTGACCATCAGGAACCGGCGCCAGCCGTGCTTTCGGCCGAGTTCTGCGGCGTTTTCTATTGTCGATCTCGTGTCTATGCCGCCTTCGTCAAGCAGGATAGCGCCGTCGGGCACGCCCAGGTCGAGCGCGACGGCCCGCATCGCCTGCGGCTCGCTGACGGGCGCCGCAGGATTCCGCCCCCCGGAGAACACGATCCGTTTCGCCAGACCTTCGTGATAGAGCTCGCAGCCGGTGCGGACGCGGTCGTAGAGCGCCAGCGACGGCCGGCCGTCGGGCCGCACGCCTGCTCCGTAGACTATGATGACATCAGCAGGCCTGCGGTAGTCCGTTGCACCGAAAGTCCCAACCTGCGCCAGCAGACACAACACCGCAACCGCGCCTCCCAGCGCCGGCCGCAACAGCACACGCCACGCCGTCGAGGCCCGCGAAACCACCGGTTCCGGGCGAATCGACCATCCCAGCAGCGCTGCCGCAAACAGCAGACTCACCGGCACAGGCAGCGCCGTACGCAGCCGGCCGGCCAGTATCAGGGCATAATAACCCCACGCATCCAGCAGGCAGCATAAGCCGACGACAGCGACAATGCATCGGGCGGCCCAACGCGTCCGTTCGCCAAGTCGCCGATATCCGAATACGCCGGTTGCGAAGGCAGCCAGCAGGCACCAGGCAGCCGCCGAGGGCAAGCGGCTGAGATTGATCCATATCCAGTTGCCGTCGTAACGCGAGGAAATCGCACCCAGCACGAGATTGGCGCAGGCAAAGGCCGCCAGCGTGTGGACGGTCAAATCGCACAGCAGGCGCAGTATTATCCGCGCGATTCTCAGACTTCTTGCCATGATGGCTTCTCTATTTGACAGATGCACTTACTATTGTAATGCGCGGCAAGAGAAAAATAAAAGGGATCGATGCCGGCGGGATGCAGCAGCGCAGATTGGAGGCCTGCAACCGCATCACGGCAGGGGCTCGCGGCCTGATTCTTCGGCCCCGGATGTTGATTCAAACCCTGTTGTGGTGTAAATTAGAGTCAACGCCATCAGCCCGCCATTGGCGGACAAGGAGGGGTGGCTGAGCGGTCGAAAGCGATGGTCTTGAAAACCATTGGGGGTTTACGCCTCCCGTGGGTTCGAATCCCACCCCCTCCGCCAGCGCTAGGCTGCGCGTATCGAGTCTGCCCGCCATTGGCGGACAGGCAGCGGCGAGGCCAAATGCACGGACAGAACCCCAGCAGGCGATCGAGGCTGCCGGTTGCCATCGCGGCAATCGCCGCAGCGGCGCTATGTCTATTCTATCTCGTTCCTCGCGGTGAACCCATTCGGATGGCTGTCACCGTGGCCCCGAGCGACGGCGACCCGTTCGGCGCCGAGGATCCTGTCGAGAAAAGGCACATCAAGCCCGGCGGTAAGTTCCGCATACTGCTCGAGCCCGACCGGCGTGCGTACGCGCTGATCTATCGCATCGGTCCCGCTGCATCCCCGGATGAACTGTGGCCCGACCCTGTCGTGAAGACTTGGCCGGAACTGCCCCCGGGCCGCAAGACGCCCACGCCGAATGAGCCGAAATGGTTCGATCTGCGCGATAACGAGGATCGCGGCGAATCCGCGCTGCTGATCGCATGGTCGGATGCCCCCCTGAGCAAACGCGTTTCTCTGTGGTGGCACATCTGTAGGATATGCGAGGCAGGCGGGAAATCGCGCGAGGAGAAGATTGAAGATGTCCGCCGTCAACTGGCCAGTATCGCCGACGGTGTGCAGGTGATTACTTTCCGGCATGAATGATGCGCGGCAAGGTGGCGGGGCTGGAGTCCCGTGTGTGTTCAGCGACGCAGGAAGCGACGCAGGAGCTGCCTGCCTATGGAGGGGCTACAGCCCTGCGCCCCTTCAGGGCGGCATCTGTCCGTGGCGCCCTGCGCTGGCTTGTAGCCCCGTAAGGGGCGAAATAGAACAGCCCACGGCAACGCCGTGGGTATAGATCGTGAAATTGCAGAAGCCCTGAAGGGGGTGTGAATCGTAGGTACGTCACGCTTAGTCTCAAACGGTGCGAGTCGTTTCGGCGGCTCAAATCCTACCTGTGCGGGTCCGTCCCCGTACAGAAGTCGCTGCTCGAAGCCGCCTGTCGGCGGCCTACGCAGCCAGTGCGGTCTGGCAACAGACCGTATCGAAGAG
>JAUWKK010000330.1 GCA_030614245.1 Planctomycetota bacterium
ACCTCGGATAAACTCAGATTAACACAGATGTAGATTCTTTTATTAATAATCTGCGTTCATCAGCGTTCATCTGTGGTTGCACTCGAAAGCCGCTCCGCTTCCGGTCAAAAAAAGCGGTCTCACTCATTGCCGCCGGTCTTCATAATATCTGCTCGTCTGCCGAAAGCGAATCCACAGGCTGACGCCGTAGCCGATTATCGTCGTCCAGATGACTGCGTACGCGGCGATCACGTACTCCATGGGCTGGCCCTCCGTGCTTGTTCGATGCGAAAGCGGCTCCTGAGAAACGCGAAGTAAAGCAGCGTGAAAGCGGCCACGCAGAAGAGCAGCGCAGCGAGCATCTCGGGCTCCAGATACATCGGGGCAGGATGCTGCGTCCTCCATATCCTGATCGACATGAACACCAGCGGCACCGTCACGAAGCCAATCACTGCGTAGACCGCTCCGAAGCGGGCCGCACGCTCCCTCGAAGGAGTGCTCATCCGCAGCACGATGTACGCCGCGTAGATCAGCCACAGGATGAAAGCCGTCGTCAGCCGCGGGTCCCACACCCACCAGACGCTCCACGCGGCCTTCGCCCAGATCGAGCCGCTTATCAGTGCGATAGTGCAGAACAGCGTGCCGATCTCCGCCGAGGCCACCGCCACGCTGTCCCACCACAGGCTTCGCTTCAGCAGCACCATCACGCCGGCAAGGAAGGTGACGAAAAACGCCAGGAACGACACCCACGCGCTGGAGACGTGGAAGTAGAATATCCGCTGACCGGGCGGGTCTTCCACGTAAGGCGCATAGACGAACGCCGCATACATGGCCGCCGCCATTGCAATGGCCGCCGCCCATATCTCGGGCCCGAAGCACCTGGTCTGTTTCACCGCGCGGTCATCCATTCTACAGATTCCTCCGACTACTCCACCACGACGTGCTCGAACGTCAGGAGTCCCATAGTGGTCAGTATCACGTCGAATAGCAGCATTCCCACCA
The DNA here is from genome assembly GCA_030614245.1 of Planctomycetota bacterium. Classification (GTDB taxonomy): domain Bacteria; phylum Planctomycetota; class PUPC01; order JABMSA01; family JAUWKK01; genus JAUWKK01. Next base: position 982 of record JAUWKK010000330.1, read on the forward strand.
CGCCACGGGCGATCTCGCCGGCCGTTCCAGGTGTATTCCCGATGATCTTCGACGTTACGTGCATAGCAAACAGCACCAGCGGCAGGATGATCGGCAGCACCAGCACCGGCAGCAGAGACTGCCGCAGCCGAGTGCCGAGCGTCATCGCAGAGAAGACGGTGCCTGCGGCCGCAATCCCCGCCACCCCGAGCACCATGACGAGCCACAGCCGCCACAACTCGGCGAGCGCCGGCAGATTGAAGAATATCACGAACAACAGCAGAGTGACGGTATTCACCGCAGAGATACAGGCAGTGGATGCCAACATCTTCCCGGCGAAGATCACGCTGCGGCCATGCGGGCACAGGAGCAATCCTCGGAGGCATCCCTGGAGCTCCTCGACGGCGAACGACCTCGACAGGCCGATCATCGATGAGAACGCAAACGTCACCCACAACGCCCCCGGTGCGAAGACAACCGCCTCCCGCCCCAGATCGGCGAAAGCGAAATGGAACAGCACGATCACGAGCAGTGCGAAGACGAACATTGACGCGAGCGCCTCGCGCCTGCGCAGTTCGTTGCGGACGTCTTTCGCGGCCAGGCACCATGCAGCTTTGAGCCATCTCATGACGGGCCCTCCGCCACAGCCTGGGTGTATTCCCTCTGAAACTCGTCGCGCGTGAAGTCCCGGCTGTCGGCATGAACGGACAGTCTGCCTCTGACGAGGATTGCCACGCGATCGGCGACTTCGAGGCCGGTCTCGAGCCGATGCGTGGTGAGCATTATCGTGCAGTTGCGTTCGCGCAGCTCGGCGATCTGCCGAGTGAGTATCTCCGCTCCGTGCGGATCGAGGCCGCTGTAAGGCTCGTCGAGGAGCAGAACGCGAGGCCCGTGGAGCATGCAGCGGGCGAGCGCCAGGCGCTGCGTCATTCCGCGCGACATCGACGACACCGGATCGTCGGCACGCTCTAGCAGCCCGACATCTTCGAGGGATTTTTCGAGGCGCCCCGATGAACTGGCGGCTCCGTACATCCTGGCGTAAAAGCGGAGGTTCTCGATAGCGGTCATGGCGTCGTAGAGGAACGATTCGTGGCTGAGCACGCCGACTATCTCGCGCACCCCGCGCGCGCTGCTGCGGATGTCGAGCCCGCATATCAGGGCCGTTCCCGCAGTAGGCAACGCGAGCGTGGAGAGCAGCCGTATCAGCGTCGTCTTGCCCGCGCCGTTCGGGCCGAACAGAACAAGGCATTTCCCAGATGCGACTGTGAACGACACGCCGTCGAGCGCCGTCTGGCGGCCGAAGCTCTTCCCGATGCCGCGCACGTCTATGGCGGCCCGGTCAGGTGTCGCTCTTGCCTCACTCAACAGGTGTCTCCCCTCCTTGGGTGGGCAGGCGCGGACGAACGGATACATAGGCTGACGGCGACTCCTGCAACGATGATGCCCGCTATCACGAGCGCGGGCCACTTGAACGGATTCGCCGGCCGAACGGGCAGGCCCGTTATCTCCACGTTCAGCGTGTCGCCGGCCTTGCGGTCGGCGGCCGACAGCATTTGATACGCTCGCCGCCCCATAGCCATCCGGCGCTGCGTGCTGTAGTCGTCGCTCCTGACCATCGTGGCAAGGCTGTCCGAATCGGGGAAGATGAAGTCCATCGCCGCCGCATCGTAGTCCAGACGCCGGCTGATCACCAGTATTTCTTCAGAGAAAGGAATGCTGTACTGTATGGTGAATCGTCTCTGCCCGGGGTGGAAGGGGCCTGCGAAGACGACCTCGCCGCCTGCGGCCGCGGGCGTCTTCTCGTCGAAGCCGTTCAGGAAGCGAATGTCTTTGGCACCTTCCGGCAGTGACACCCGGAACGTGCCCGACGTTGCGTCCCGGCTGACCGCCGTCTTGTTGCCGGCATTGACCGCTATGATCACTTCGGTCACAAGAAGGTATTGGTCGTCTACGTCGAGCATCATGTGGTGGTGGCTGATCGATATTGCGGGGGTGTCATCCGAGCTGGGATATACCCGCAGGACGAGATCGCCCGCCGGCTGTTCAACCGGCAGAATGGCCCATCTGGAGGTATACTCGACTCCCTGATACGTGACGGCGGCGCGGAATGCCGCCACGCGGCGGATGGCGAGGCGTTCAGCCCGAAACTTCCCCTGCCCGTCGGATGTCAAGGATGCGACTTCGGCTTCGGCATCGCCTGCGTACGCCATAATCTTCACCTTCGCGCCCGGGACGGCGGGCGTGTCTTCTTTGCCGGCGTCTACCAGAACTCCCGTGATTGTGCCCACTTCAGATGGCTCGCCGCCGCTCTCGGCTACTACGGCGTCGAGCACGTGTACGCCGTACTTTCGGGCGAATAAGGCGATGATGGCGTTGTCGGACAGTCCTTCCTTTATGAGCCTGGCTATTTCCGCTCCGTATCTCTTGCGGTGTTCTACGCTGCACTCTGAGAGCAAGGTTCCGTTGCAGTA
>JAUWKK010000349.1 GCA_030614245.1 Planctomycetota bacterium
AATAAGATAGCCCACGGCAACGCCGTGGGTAAGGTTTGCCGTGCCCCTTCAGGGCACAGCTGTTATACTGTCTGATTCCTGGGGCTGAAGCCCCAGGCTTTATTCCTTGGCCGCTACGCGGCCACGAATCAGCTTGCATGCAATTCGGGTTGGAGACATCCATCGCCTCTGGAGCACGGTTGGCCAGCATAACCCACGATCTGGATACAGAGTCTTCGCCGTGGCTCAGGAAGGGTGGCACGTTCAAGCGGAGCTTGGACGTGGAGCACACACGGCCAACCTAAGGACGGTTGACCGTGCCACCCGTATCGGCAGGCGGGATTTGGTTTCCAGTAGCCGCCGAGCTATTTGCTTGTGGGCCATGGCCGCGGCCTTGCTTCGCTCTCAGGAGCTTTCTTCGGCGGCTTCTTGGGGTTTTCCTTATCCAATACCCTGATCAGCCTGAGGAAGCCCTTCACATTGCCGGGCACGTCCACGGCCGGGAGCGGAACGATCTCGGCCTTGGGTTTGGCGAGGGTGCCGGTAGCCCTGATCTGGATGATGTGCTCCTTCAGCTTCTTCATAGGCCAGTTGATGATCTCGCCGATACCGAACGGCAGCCGTTTCGATGCTGTTTCCTCGAAGAAGCTGCGTCCGGTGACGAACGTCAGGTCGAGGCTCGTGTCGAGGCCGACGTCGCCCGTGCCGTGGATGGGCAGGCCGGTGCCGAAGAGGTCGATCCTGCTCGCGTGAATTGTGCCCTTCTCGAGATGGAGCGCGAGGTCTGCGTCACTTATAACGGTGCCCTTGGGCCACTTGAGTGACAGGAATGTTAGAACCTGATAGATGCCCGGAACTTGCGCGAGATCGCCGCGCTCGACCCTGAATGTGCCATCGGCAATGATTGCCTCGCGGGTGAAGGCTTTCCCGGAGAACGTTGCCTTCCCGCTCAGCGCGCCTCGGATATTGCCCTTGCCGATCTTCAGGTCGTGCAGCATCTGCTGCAGGTCGATGTTGTTCAGCGTGGTGCTGCCGCTGAAGCCGGTCTCGCCGGTGCAGTCAATGTCGAGCTGGCCGAGCAGCCGACCGCCGTACGCGGGTGAGGAGATATCAGATAGTGTGAGCTCGCCATTCGCATAAGAGACGTTAACCGAAAGCTCCGGCACCCGCATCTCGCCCAGATATGTCTTCTTCAGATCGATAGTGCTGCCGGGCAGCAGCGTCATTGCGGACTCGTCGCCCTTCCTCTCGATACGCAGCTTGACGAGACCGTCGGCGATGCCTGTCGGTGCGAGAGTATTCCACATCTTGTGAGCCGATTTCGGCCGTGCATCGCGCAATGTATCGTCCAGTGCGATGCGATGGAATTCGATCTTGAGGGCGGTTTTCGAGGTGCCGTTAGCCGACGTTATCTTGCCGTCGACAGTCGCGGTTCCGTGGCCTGCACGCGCTCGGATGGCTTCGAGCCGGGTTTCGCCATCGGCGATGGTGATCCGACCGACCATATCCGTCAGCGGATACGGGAATGGCTTGTAGCGGACGGCCGCATTGCGCAGATGGATTTCAGTGCGCATCCTGGGGGGCTTGTTGGATGCCGCAGCAATGGTCGCGTCAATCGTTACGTCTATGGTTCCCTGTGGGCTGAGGTCGTCCCAGATGGTCTGCACGTTGGCCGGAAGAGCCTCGCGGACATCTGGCGTGAGCGTGATGTTTCGAGCCTCGATCTTGAGGTTGTGTCCGCTGGGAGGCTTCTTCATTGCGATGGTGCCGCCAATCCGAACGTCGGCCGCGCCCATCTGGCCGGAGCTGCCGATAATCTCGAGTTGCTCGCCGTCCCACGATATCCTTCCGAGCAGCTTCGAGAGCTTCATCGGGAATGCCTTGTGCGTAATCGCAGCGGCCTGGGGTTCGACGAGAATCTGCATCGGCGGAGCGCCCTTGCTTGACGGATCGATAGTCAGCGAGACGTGCGCGTTGACGCAGCCTTCGGGCTGGAAGTCCGGCCACAGCTTCTTTATTCCGGCGGGAGATGCCTTAAGGAGCATATCGTCGAGGGCCAGCCCATTGGCCGTTATTATCAGGTTGGGCTTGTCGACCGCCGCGCCCTTGATCGGGATATTGCCGCGTATGGTGACGGCCGCCTGTCCGGAGCGTCCGTGCAGATCGAGGGATGTCGCACGGTCGCTCGCAAACCCGATAACGCCGTTGATCTCCTGCATCGGGAGGGGCATAGCCTTGTGTGAAGCCTTGACGTCGTGAAGGCGGATGATAATGCTTTGGAAAGGCTTGTCATCGCCGGGGGCTCTCGTGATGCGATATTCGGCGGACGATGTTCCGTCGGTAACGTTGCAGTCTTCGAGGATCTTCTGCACTACGGGAGGACATGCCTGCTTCAGTTCATCGTCGATGGGAATATCACTGATGGAGAGGTGCAGGTCGAGGTCTTTGCCCTTCTGCCTCGACGTGCCCTGCGGCAGGCGGATGACGCCCGTTCCATGCCGGCCGCGGAGGCTTTTCAGCCAGACCGTCTTGCCGTCGGTTTCTACGGTGCCTTCGACGTCGGTCGCCTTGAGCGGGAACTTGTAGAATCTCATCGAGCACCTGCTCGCCTGCGCCACGATCATGTGCTTGAAGCCCGCCTCTTCGTCCCATTCCCAGCGCATATCGAGGGAGACCTCGCCGGTGGGATCGAAACGATCCCAGAGAATGCGCGATTTCTCGGGCAGTCGGGCGCGGAGAGCCTCAGTGAGAGCGATACAAGGCAATGCCCCGGTCCCTCGTGCGGTCTTCTGCTCGAAGTCGACCTCGGCATCGACCCTGATCGTCCCAAGGTGTTCCTCTTTTGCCGTCAATTTGAGGCTGTATGATGTGCCCGCCGGTGAATGCGTGTCGGCTCCGAGGCTGATGTCGGTAATAAGCAGCCGCGGGCTGTTCTTGTATAGTGCGCCGGGCTCGACGCCAATCTCGCAGTTGCGCAGCACTATGTGGCTGACGCGTAGGGGCGCTTCGCGAACCGCCCCTACTTCTCGCTCTTTCCTGAGCAACTTCGTCAGTTCAACGACGTCGCCGACGTGAATGGCATCCACCTCGACACTGTTTATCACGGGGTTGTTCGAGAGCAATGAGGGCAGCGAGATATCGACGCGGATGGACTTGATGGTATCGGCCGGCTCCTGCTCGGGCCGAAGCTTGATTTGGTTGAACTTGACCACTCCGAAGTACCGCTCGATCACCGCATCGCCGATCACGGCGTCGGGCAGTACCTTGCGGAGTTCGGCCTCGGCGATAGATCGCAGCCGCTCGGGCGTGACGATCA
>JAUWKK010000281.1 GCA_030614245.1 Planctomycetota bacterium
AGCCATTTGCGGATGTCGGCCTCGCACTGGTTGACCAGCTTCATGTTTATCTTGTCCAGCAGGCTATTGAGCTCCAACTGCTTGGCCTGCCGCTGCTTAGCCGTCAGTTCGCCGTAGTGAACGGTCTCGCCGCCGAACAGTTCCGTCCGTTGCTCCCACGACAGCCCTTCGTCGGGCAATGCGTCGTAGGACAAGTCCTTGTAATGGCCGATCTCCTTGTCAATAACCAGGGGCCCGGCCTCGGCAGGCATAGTGGTCGTCCACCCGCCAAGACCTGCAACGATGCACGCCATCAATACGATGCTCTCCACTCTCGCTAACTTGCCCATTCTACTACCTCCTCCAAAATACCACGGGCCGTGTCGGGGCGACCGGCACTTCCCATCTGAAACCAAGTTGCCCCCGGTGGGCAACCTTGCATATATGATTATGGTCACGCCCCGCCCGATTGCAAGCGCGTTTCGCATCACCGTCGCGATGCTACATTTTCTTACAATGCGGGCATCTATCAAGCTGTGGTGGGGCGGCCAGATGGCGCTGTCTTGCCGTAGCAGCCGCCCGTTCATGCTGCACCCGGAGGGGCTTCGCTCCTCACAATGACAGCGGGATCGGTCCTTGGATGTGCCCTTGCAGCCATCGAGTATTGCCACCGGCTTTCGATTTCTCATCAAAGATGCAAGAAAAGGCCAAGATTTTTCTTGACACGTAAGTCCATGAAGTCTTTAATGATAGGTGGGTAGCCCCGTCACCGGGTCGGGCCGGCATGGGCTTGACCCGTCATTAGCATTGACCAACTGGAACGGACAGGTCTGAAACTGGGGGACAGATACCAGACCAGAGAAAGGATGTGAAGATGACCAAGAAGGGGATAGTCAAGGCTTTGTCGCGGAATGCCGGCCTCACTCAGGTGGAAGCGAAGCGCATCCTGCAGGCCACACTCGAGACGATCATCGAAGTACTGGCACGAGAGAAGCGTATTGAGATTCGCAATTTCGGCGTTTTCGCTGTAAAGACCCGAGCTGCGCGGAAGGCGCGCAATCCGCGCACGGACGAGCCGGTGTCCGTTCCCGAGAAGGCAGTTGTCACATTCAAGGCCGGACGCCTGATGAAAGAGCGAATCCGTTGAGCCGGTTGTTGTATTGTCGGGCGCGTGCGTCGCGCGCATCGGCGGGCGTCATTCTCTGTCGGTCGGATGTCCAGTGGAGTTAGCTTCACCCCGCAAGGGTGGTTGAGGAAGCGTCTTTCAATCGCCTCTGCGGGTTTTCCATGTGCCGGCGTCCCGGCCGGAACGGCATACCGACGAACGAGCCGCTCGCCGATGCATGAATGTGCTCACAAGGCCAGCATCCGTTCGATGGTCGCTCTGGCGGCGGCGGCGATGCCTTCGGGCACTCGTACCACAGTAGCCATGTCCTCGAGCGACCACACCATCTTCTCGAGCGTGTTGAGCTTCATGTTCGGGCAGTCGGCCAGCCGTGTGATTCCATAGAATGCCTTGCCCGGGTTCTCTTTCCTCAAGCGATGCAGCAGGCCGATTTCCGTTCCGACGATGAACTGCTCGGCTTCGGATTCATGACAGTATCTGAGTATACCCGACGTACTGGCAACGGCATCCGCCAGGGATATCGTCTCGGCGGTGCACTCGGGGTGGACGACGGTCTTAGCCGCCGGATGCTCGGCCTGGAGCCGTTGGACGGCTTCCGGCAGGATGCGATGATGCGTGGGGCAGTAACCCTGCCAGAGGATCAGTTCGCGGCCCGTTTGCCGGGCGGTGTAGTCGCCCAGGTACCGATCCGGCACGAAGATTATCTCCTTATCCGCCGGAATTGACTCGACGACCCTGACGGAATTGGCCGAGGTGCAGCAGATGTCGCTGTGGGCCTTGACCTCTGCGGTGGAGTTGACGTAGCAGACGACGATGGCGCCGGGATGCTCGGCCTTGACGCTCTCGAGCTGTCGCGCGGAAATCATATTGGCCATCGGGCAGCCGGCGTTGGCGTCGGGCATGAGCACGGTCATTTCAGGACACAGCAGCGCGGCTGTCTCGGCCATGAAGTGTACGCCGCAGAAGAGGATCGCATCTGCGTCGGTCTTCGCCGCCTGCTGCGCGAGGTCGAGGGAATCGCCGACGAAATCGGCCGCGTCCTGCACCTCGCCAAGCTGGTAGTTGTGCGCCAGGATGACCGCATTGCGTTCCCGGGCCAGCTCGCGTACTCGTTCGGTCAGCCGTCTCGTCGTCCCGTCCATCGGATCGTTCCCGTTCATCTATGGATGAAACCGCGGATAAACACAGATAAACACAGATACCGATTCTTAATAATCAGCGTTCATCAGCGTTCATCTGTGGTTGCCTTTTTTGGCTCTTCTCACTTGGCCCGCAGTCTGCCGAAAGCATCCTTTACCATGCGGAATGGAGCCGTAAAGCCGGCCGTGAAGCGTTTTGCCCACGATTTATTGTGATTTTCGGCAAACCAGAGCATTTCGTCGGCGAGCTCGTCGAAGCGCTCGCGCTCGACGGCCTTCACGAAATTGAGCTTCGGATTGTACTGCGAGAAGACCGACCAGTCGACGGGCCTGGGCACGAGTCCCATCTTCAAGGCAGCGGCAAAGACGGTCGTCCCCGGCACGGGCGTGAAAATCCGCAGGCTGATCAGGTCGGCGTCGAGCTCCATCATCAGGTCGCGGGTAGCGGCCAAGTCAGCCTCGGTCTCGCAGGGGAATCCGGCGTAGAAATCCGCCGCCCAGGACATACCAAATGACCGGCACATCGCCCCGCCCCGCTCGATCTGCTCGATGGTGACGCCCAGTTCGAGCAGCTTCATGATGCGCTCGCTGCCGGTGGCGACTTCAAAGCGCACGAGATTACATCCAGCCTCTGCCATTGCTCTCAGTATCCGCTCGTCCACCAGGTTCACCCGAGTTGTGCAGCTCCAGGGCGTCGCGAGGCCCTGATCGGCCATTGACTTGCACAGTTCGACGGTCCTGCGGCCGTTGGCGGTGAATCGCGAATCGCGGAAGCTGAACGATGCCGGCCGATAGGCCTTCAGCAGCCGTTGGACTTCCCTCGTGATGCCATAGCTGCTGCGGCAGCGATAGCCCTGGCCCCAGGTGATATGCTCGGAAGAGTATCGGCACTTGCCGGGCGCCCCTCGGGCGGTGAGCAGCGACACCATCTCATCGGGCGGATGACCTTCGGAATTCAGGACAAGATGCCGTCCGGGCGGCATGATGGTGTCGATATCGCCGATGAGTTCACGGCGCCGCGTCTTGAAAACCTGGCCATCCTGCTCGTATGCCAGCCCGGGAACTTCGGAGATCGGCTCGCTGTGGCGAATAGCGCGGATCAGCGCGGTGATCGTCCTCTCGGCCTCGCCACGTATAGCCAAATCGACATTTGGGTCGAGCACTACGGCCGGGACGGCGGTAGGATGCGGGCCGCACCATACCACAATGGAGCGCTTCATCACCTCGCGTGCGATCTTCGCCGCCGCCATTGCAGATCCGAACCGCGCAGTATCGACCCACATAACTACCACATTGGGTCTGAGCTCGCGCAGCGTGTGATCGAAGTGCATCCACGCGCGATGCTCTCGATGCCGCAGCGCCTCCACGTACTGCTCGAAGCCTTCCAAGCGGCCGCGTTCGCTCGCAGGGACGAGATGTTCGCCCTTCTCCGGCAGTTCAGCGTTGAATATCCGGGTCTCGGTTCCGTCAGCCTGCACCGCTTCGGCCACATATCCCGCCTCAATTGGAAAAGTGCGGTCCAGCAGCCCCTTGAGCCGGTCAAGCGGCGGATGCACCACTAGAGCTCGCCTGAGCCCCTTCGCTTCGCCAAACAACCATCGCCCGCGGTCGGGCATGCTGCACATCCTTCTTTCTCACGCACGGATCAGTTCGGGCAAGAATGTAACATCTCGCATTCGCCGAGTCAAGCAGCCGGGCCTGCCTGGGCATGACGGTATATCGTGGGGAATGCTGGCCAACCGTGATCCAAAGGCAATGGATGTTTTCAACCCGAATCGCATGCAAGCTGATTCCTGGCCGCGCAGCGGCCAATGGATAAAGCCTGGGGCTTCAGCCCTGATCTTTGCCCACAAATCCAGCCGATGGATAGAGGCTGGCAGGTGTCAAGCAATTCTGTGCGGAGAAACGCAGAAATGCCGAAATACCCCTTGGTACTTTGCGCAGATTTTTGGTATATCATGATGCATGAATATTTGCACTGGTACAGTTC
>JAUWKK010000354.1 GCA_030614245.1 Planctomycetota bacterium
GAAACCGCGGATAAACTCAGATTAACACAGATGTAGATACTTTTCTTAATAATCAGCGTTTATCGGCTGTGGTTGCCTTTCCTTCTTCTTTGGCCCTGCCCCACCGCTACAGTCATTATCTGCTCCTGCGTAGCGCCGGCTACATCGGTGACTTCGCCGCTGATGCGGCCGTCGTGCATGACGAGTATACGGTCGCTCATTCCAAGCACCTCGGGCAGTTCGGAAGAGATCATTATGATCGACTTGCCGCGAGCCGCAAGATCATTGATCAGGAGGTATATCTCATACTTGGCCCCAACGTCGATCCCACGGGTCGGCTCATCCATGATGATCACTTCGGAATTGGATTGCAGCCACTTGGCCAGGACAAGCTTCTGCTGGTTGCCGCCTGAGAGGTTCTTCGCGAACTGCTCCTGGCTCGACAGCGCTATCCTGAGGCTGCGGATGAAGCGTGCGAACGCGCCGCGCTCCGCACTCTGGTTGATGAATGTCATGCCGGACCAGTGCGAGAGATTTGGCAGCGCGAAGTTCTCGCGAGCGGGCAGGCCCAGTACCAGCCCCTGCTGCTTGCGGTCCTCGGTCAGCAGGCAGATGCCGCTGCGTATGGCATCGAGCGGCGAGCGGACGCGCAACTCCTCACCGTCAAGGCTGATGCTGCCGCGGTCCGCCCTGTCGGCGCCGAATATGAGCCGCGCGAGTTCCGTCCTGCCGGCGCCGACGAGGCCGGTAATGCCCAGCACCTCGCCGCGCCTCACCGAGAAAGAGACGTCCTTTACCGCATCACCCCGGCCGATACCGCTCACAACCAGCCGCTCTTCGCCTATCTCAGCGCGGACCTTGGGAAACTCGTTCTCCACCTTGCGCCCCACCATCATCTCGATCAGGCTCTCGCGATCCAGGTCCTTCACATCGTAAGTCCCGATCTGCTCGCCATCGCGCAGCACGGTCGCTCGTTCTGCGATGCGAAAGACCTCCTCGAGCCGATGGCTGATGTAGATGATGCCGATGCCCTGGCTCTTGAGCTCCCGGATGATGGCAAAGAGGTTGTCGACTTCCTGGCTGGTAAGGACGGCCGAAGGCTCATCCATCACGATGATACGTGCGTCGACGGAAAGCGCCTTGGCAATCTCGCACACCTGCTGCTGAGCGACGGAGAGATCGCGGCAGCGAGCTTCCGGGTCGATCTGCACGTTCATTCGAGCGAAGAGTTCGAGCGCTTCGGCTCGCTCCCGGGCGGGCGTGCAGAAGCCGCCCCGAGTTCGCTCGCGGCCGAGAAAGATGTTCTCGCGGGCCGTCAGCGTCGGGACGAGGTTGAAATCCTGGTAGATTACGGCTATCCCGGCGTTCTGGGCGTCGAGCGGCGATGAGATCCTGATCGGCTCACCATCGATCAGAATGCTGCCCGCATCGGGAAGATGCGCCCCCGAGAGCACTTTGATAAGTGTGCTCTTGCCGGCGCCGGTCTCGCCGACGAGTGCGAGCAGTTCGCCGGCACGGAGGTCGAGGCTGACGTTCGTCAGCGCCTTGACGCCGGGGAACGATTTCTCAATCCTATCCATTACCAGCAGCGGAGTGGAGAGGGCCGTATCTGCCGTCATAGTACTTCCTGTCGGGGCGGGTCGCTAACCGCCCCTACCACACGACCCACTTCTTCGTAGGGCCGGCTTCCGCCAAAGGCGGACAGGCGCCAGCCTGCCTATGGCATGGGCGGCCAAAGGCCCGAACCGCCCCTACCACACGGCCTATTTCTTGAGCCGCGGATCCTTCTTTGCATCTTCCTGCCTGTAGAGGCCCGTGGGGATAAGAATCTCCGAGGGCACTTGCTCGCCGGCAACGTAACTGACAATCGGCTGCACGGTCTTCGCACCGATCAGCTTCGGATACTGGATCGCGTCGGCATAGATCTTGCCGTCCTTGATGGCGTGCAGTGCGATGAGTTGGCCGTCGAAGCCGACAACCTTGATCTTCCCAGTCTTGCCGGCCCTCTCGATGGCCTGGACCGAGCCCATTGCCGACGGGTCATTGATGGCGAAGATACCGTCGAGGTCGGGGTGCCGCTGCAAGACGTCTTCGGTCGCGCTGAACCCCTTCTCCTCCGTTCCGCCGCTGGGGAGCTGCGCGACGACATCAATCTTGACGCCCTTCTCCTTGGCCGCCTGTGCGAGTTCGTCCTTGAAGCCCTTTGTGCGCTGAATTACTGATTCCACCTCGGGATGATCGAGTATGGCGATCTTGCCCGTCCCCCCCAGCGCTTCGATCATGGCCTTAGCGGCCATGCGCCCGCCGCCGTAGTTGTCCGTCGCGATGTGGCTCACCACCTTGGCGTCCTCGGCGATGCATGCGATGTCGGCGGTGAACACCGGGATGCCGGCCTCATTGGCCTTCTTGATGGACGTCCCGATCGATTTCGAATCGCATGGGCACAGCACTATCGCCGCCACCTTCTGGACGATGAAGTCTGACACCTGGTTCTTCTGCTTGTCCACGTCGAAGTCACCCGAGACGACGACAACGTCGTAGCCGTGCTTCGCGGCCTCTTTCTTCATGCCGTCCGCGATCTCTCCGAAGAACGGATTCGTTTCCGACAGCACCGACAGGCCGATCACCGGCTTATCGCCGGTCTTTCCGCATGACTGTACCATCAGGCACACAGCGATTACTGCCACGATCACCATCACAGACTTTGCCTTTTTCATGATCACTTTCTCCAAATGCTCTTATAACCGGCCCAAAACAAGCCTCCCCTTCACAATTTGTGATACCAAGGTGCCACTAATAATAGCCGACGCTCGCCGTTTTGGCAAGCGTTTTGTGCGCGAAGTTCCAAATGGCGGGCAATTCTCGATTGAGGTATCCCAACGTGGGGCAGGCTTTCCAGCCTGCCTGCCTACGGCATGGCCTGCCGATTCGCGCCGTTCCGCCGCCCCGTTGGGGCTGGGATTTCACTCGTCAACTATTCCCACGGCATTGCCGTGGGCTATCGTACTTCGCCCCTACGGGGCTGCAATCGGCCACCGGCGGCCAGGCACCCGATGAACACAGATAATGAGAAGACAGCCCATCTCGGCATCCAGACCATCTTATCTGTGTTTATGCCTGCCCGCCTATGGCGGGTTCATCTGTGGTTGCCTTTCCTTCTTCAGGGGACAGGAGTCATATGAAACCGCGGATAAACTCAGATTAACACAGATCTAGATTATTTATATACTAAGATCGTCTTTTATTGAAATCGTTAATATGTCGGACGGAGTCCTATGAATAAAAAAAAAA
>JAUWKK010000062.1 GCA_030614245.1 Planctomycetota bacterium
GACGGCGCCGGATCTGATCGTCCAGGAGCTGGACATCTCGGGCTATCCGCCGCCTGCGAAGCAGGGCGCCCTCATCACTATCAACCAGACGTTCAAGAACCAGGGGAACGCGAAGTCGCCGGCGTTCTTGTACGCGCACTACCTGTCGAGGAACGAACTGTTCGACAAGGGCGATATCCGATTCACAGAACTGGAGCAGAGCACTGTGCTGAGTCCCGGGCAGACGGTTGCGAGCACCGACAAGCCGTCGCTGCCCGAGGCCGACCCCGGGCGATACTTCGTCCTGTGCTACGCTGACCATCCCAATGACGTCCAGGAATGGAACGAGAAGAACAACGTGACCGCTACGACGCAGGTGGTCTACTATGATGACATCTACGAGGAGAACGACAAGATTTCCGCCGCCGCGCCCATCAGTTCATCGCCGAGCGGCGAGACGTACAGGAATCTCGTCTGCGTTGACGATGATTTCTACGGCTTCGAGGTCAGCAACTACCAGCACGTAATCGTGAGCATGCGGCACATCGCGGCAGACGGCAACCTGCAACTGTCCGTCTACGATGGCCGGGACAACGTCGTAGCTGAATCTCACACAGCCGGTGATGTTGAAGAGGTCGATTTCTACGCCGAGAAAGGCGGCACGTATAAGATCCACGTGTTCGGCTTCAAGGGCGCGTTTAACGTCTACGAGATGACCGTGGCCACGAATGACCCGCCCGATCTGGCTATGACCACCAAGACAACCGCCCACTGCGTCCTGCCGGGCGGCTCGATCCTCATCCGAACGTTGACGAGCAATATCGGCTCGGAAGACGCCGGCGCGTTCCACAACGGCTACTACCTCTCGACCAACCCGACGATAACCACTGGTGACATCTCCCTCGGCACATGGGCCTTGCCGGGCATGGCCGTTGGCGAAGTCCGCGAGAGTCTCGGCAATGTCCCCATCCCCGGCGGCACGACGCCCGGGCTCTACTACGTCGGCGCCTATGCGGACAGCATGATGGTGATCTACGAATCGAGCGAGATCAACAACGGCGACGCCTCAGACATCGTGCTGGCCGTAGACGACCAGTACGAGGAGAACGACAGCTCGGCTCAGGCGGCGCCGCTCGTCGTGCCTCACGGCACGCTCAACGTCGAGCCGCTAGTGATCTGTCACGACGAAGACTGGTTCAGCTTCTCGGCGCTCAGCGGCGATGTAATCGCCGTCGCGCTCGACTTCAAACATTCCGCCGAGGGCAACATCGACTTGTACCTGTATGATACCAGTCTGATAGAGATAGCCAGGTCCACAAGCAACGACGATGACGAAGCCCTCGCGGCGAAGGCATCGGCAGATGGAACGTACTACGTCCGTGTGACGGGCCCCGAACACGTCAAGAACGCCTACTCGATGTCGATCTCGCGCGAGCGGGCCGACCTGGTGATCGACAGCGTCGCGGCCCCCCGGTGCATCGCAATGGTGGACGAGAAGGTCGAGCTTTCCGCCGACGTCCGCAACGCCGGAAGCGGCCCAGCCGGCTTCTGCAGCGTCGGGTTCTATCTGTCGGAAAACACCACCGTCGATCCGGCCGGCGACCTGCTGCTCGCCGTCGGCACGATCGGCGGCCTCGGCGCCGGTCAGAGCAAGCTCCTGACCGTCACGACCGCCGTGCCCCATCAGGCCGAGAAGGGCATCTATTACGTGGGAGCCGTGGCCGACGTCAACGACAACGTCTCGGAGATCGACGAGGGCAATAACGACTACTGCCGCACGTCGCCGACCGTCGTCGACGATCAGTTCGAGCACAATGACACCTTCAAGCCTGCGGCGATGATCGTCGGCACGTCGACGTCACAGCCTTACGAAGACCTGATCTATTGCGACGAAGACTCGTACAAAGTGCTGCTTCAGAAGCGCGACCCGCTCGATGTAGTCATGCTGATCGAGACGCCCCTGACAGATCTGGACTTGTTCCTGTACGACCCGGAGATGACGCTGGTCGATAGCGACACCGGAACCGGGACGACGAAACATGTCTCGCTGCCGTTTGGGGGTGCGCCGGCATCGGGTTTCTATTACATAGCCGTGGAGGCCGCGCCATTGTTCCCGATGGCGCCGCGTGTTGTGGGCATCTATGATCTCGCCGTTATCGGCCCCGAACCGCCGGCCCTGGCTCTTGAAAACGTGGCCGCGCCGGCATTGTGTCTGGCCGGCGAAACGATCAGCGTGTCCGATCGCGTCGCAAACATAGGCGACGGCGCTGCACCGCCGTCGATCCTGAAGGTATATCTGTCGACGGACACGAGGATCGATCCGGGCGGCATCCCGCCGGACGTCGAGATCGGCAGCCGAAGCGTGCCCGCTCTCATCCCCGATGGCGTGTCGGCAGACGCATCTAGTTGCCTGATACCGGCCGGCACTTCACCGGGCTTCTACTATGTCGGCGCCATTGTCGACCCCGACAACGAGATCCCCGAACTCAGCGAGAAGAACAACCTCAACATCGACACCCTCAGCCTCGCGGTGGACGATCGTTTCGAAGAGAACGACGACGCGAAGAGCAGTACGCCATTGACGGCGGATTGCGATGGCACTTCGTACAGCGAGCTTGTCTGCGCCGATGAGGACTGGTACACCATCCAACCGGACGCGCGTTATGCGATCAGCTTCACCATCAAGTTCATCAACAAATACGGCGATCTCGACCTGTTCCTCTACGACTACAAGCTCAATCTGATCGACTCGTCCGAGACGGAAGATCAGGACAGCGAAGAGGTGACAGCCGAGAACACGGTAGCCCAGCCGTATTACTTCCTGGTACGGGGTAAGACGGCCAGCGATCGGAACATGTACAGGATGCTCGTGCAGTACTGCCTGCCGGGAGATGCCAGCGGTGATGATTGCGTAAACGTACTGGACCTTCTGACCGTCCGAGCGAATCTCGGCAGGGAGGGCAGCAGCATCAACCCACCCGAGGCGGACATCGACGGCGACGAGAAAGTCAACGTGATGGACCTGCTGGCGGTGCGTGCGGCGCTTGGAGCGGGTTCTGGATGCCCGTGATGTCTTTGAAATCGAATAGTCCCTGTAGAGGCGGTTCGCCGGGTGCCACGGTCAACGGTCTTCCGTTGGCCGTGTCTCGTCCACGTTCAAGCTCTGCTTCACGTGTCTACCCGACGCCCCTGCGTGCATTGGCAGGCTGAAAGCCTGCCCCAGCCTTCGGCGCGGACCGCCCCTGCTGCTACTACGGACAGCCCTGATCCGGCTCGGCGGCGAGCAGGTCTGACACGTTCCAGAGCAGGAACCACGCCGAGTTTCAGGCTGCGCCCCAGAAAATTTACTTGCACTTGCGCGTCGGCGTGACTACAGTTGTCCGCAAGAGAGCCGGCCAAGTGGTCGGCCACCCGCTGCATGGGGAGTCTGTTCTGAAGCTCTTAGGAGGTATGGAGATGAAAGATGCATCGCAATTTCACGTATTTATTGTGGCGGTTGTTCTGTTGTCTGGGCTGGGCAGTCTTATGGTAGCCGAAGCAGGTGAGAATCCCGAGCAGGGCAGACAGCTTGTCCTGGAGAAGAAGTACCTCCTTGTCCCCGTCAAGAACGGCGCCAGGATGAGACGCGTAGTGCTGCAGATCGACGGCAAGACGGTACGCGAATTCGATGCGGAACTGGCTCTCGAGAAGCCGTCCTTCTGGTGCTTCCTCGACATCACTGCGTTCAAGGGGAAGACGGGGATACTGACAGTCAAGGGCGCGGGAAAGACCTATACCAGCAAAATGGTCCAGTCTGACGAGATACCCAACTTCGAGCGATGGTATCCCAACAGAATGTTCCATACGAATGTATTTCTGTACAAAGAGAGACACCGCCAGCAGTTTCACTTCTCCTCGCGCCGGGGCTGGAACAATGACCCCAACGGCCTGGTCTACTACAAGGGCGAGTATCACCTGTACTACCAGCACAACCCTTACGGCTGGAAGTGGGGCAACATGCACTGGGGCCATGCCGTCAGCAAAGACCTTGTCCACTGGAAGGAACTGCCGATAGCAATTTATCCGCATCGCTTTGGGGACTGGGTTTTCTCGGGCAGCGCGGCAGTAGATTGGGGCAACACAGCCGGCTTCAAGACGGGCGAGAACGACGTGATTGTTGCGGCCTACACGAGCACCGGACGCGGCGAGGCAATCGCCTACAGTAATGATCGCGGACGCACCTTCACCGAATACAAAGGCAACCCTGTGGTCAGACACAGTGGCCGCGACCCGAAGATCATATGGTATGCCCCAGGGAAGCACTGGGTAATGACCGTCTACGATCAGAGGGGCAGATCCCGGGGAATCGCGTTCTACAACTCGCCCGACCTGAAGAAATGGGAGTTCCGCAGCCGTATCGACGGCTACTATGAGTGCCCCGAGATATTCGAACTCCCCGTCGACGGCGATAAGAAGAACACCCGATGGGTGGTCTACGGTGCCGACGGTCACTACACGATCGGCAAGTTTGACGGCAAGACGTTTACCAAGGAATCGGGCAAGCATCGTGGGAACTTCGGAAACTGTTTCTACGCGTCTCAGACCTTCAACGACATCCCGCCGGAAGACGGACGGCGCATCCAGATCGCCTGGGGCCGAATCAATACCCCCGACATGCCATTCAACCAGTGCATGCTGTTCCCCTGCGAACTGACGCTCCACACGACTGACGAGGGTATCCGAATGTTCGCCAAGCCTGTCAAGGAAATCGAGACCATACACACCAAGAAACACGCTTTGAAGAACAAAACGCTCAAAGAGGGCGAGAACCTGCTATCGGGTATCAAGGGCGAACTGTTTGACATCCGTGCAGAGTTCGAGGTGGGCGACGCCAAAGAGTTCGGCTTCATCGTCCGAGGCGATCAGGTCGTATACAACGTCAAAGAGCAGCAGCTTGCGTGCAGGGGGAACAAAGCACGCCTGAAGCCGGAAAACGGCAAAATCCGAATGCAGATCCTCGTCGACCGCACATCTATCGAGGCCTTCGGCAACGACGGCAGGGTTTACATCCCAATGGGTGTCATTCATCCGGCGAATAACAAGTCGATTGAGCTCTTCACCCGAGGTGGGAACACGAAGCTCAACGATCTGGCAGTCTACGAACTGAAGTCGGCGTGGGAATGATGACTCTGGCGAGGTCGGAACCTGGCTTCTATTGTTGTTTGCTGTATGTCCCGCCCAGCGCGCGCCGCCGGTCGCGGCTGGCCCTGGCGACGTATTCGCGCATCGGCTCAAGGCCGAACTCCTCGATCAGCTCATCGCTCGAGACGCCATCAAGCTGCGAGCTGAAGAGCAGCAGACATTCATCGCCTATCCACTCGGCGGAGGCGGCCGTGGAGCCGTACTTCTCGTAAAGCGGCTTCAGCCGGTCGACGTTTCCGTCGTGGTGCAGCAGCCGGCGGTCGAGGTCCAGCGTCGCAGTCACAAGCGGCGCGGCGCCGGCGGCGTTGCACACGTTGCGGGTGACGCTGGCGATCTCGCGGCCGGCGAGGTCGACGAACGACCCCGCCTGGGAATAGCCCCCGCCCATGTAGAAGCCGAATTCGATGGACCATCTGCCCATCATGCGCACGCCCCGCCACATCGACGACCAGATGACCAGCTCGGCACGGTTCTCGCACAGACCTATGGCGACCTCACGATAGTTCAGGTCGAAGCAGATCGCCAGGCCCACGCGCCCGAAGTCCGTCTCGAAGACCGGCGTCTCCGTGCCGGGCACGATGCCCATGTCCAGCTCCATGTGTGTGGGGAAGTTCTTGTGGTACACGCCGGCTATCCGCCCGTCGCGGCCGAGCAGGACCGAACTGTTGTAGCGCACGCCCTCTTCCAGCGTCGGCAGCGGGCATACGACATACATGCCATGCTGCCTGGCCTTGGCGGACATGGCCGCCAGCGTCGGCCCGTCGAGCGGCTCGAACTGCCACTCGTCGGGCAGTCCCAGGCAGTTGCAGATTTCCGGAAAGGCAACAAGCCGGCTATCAACCGCCGCCGCCTGATCTACGTGCTCGCCCATTCTATCGAGCGTCTTGTTCAACCGGTCAGGCTCGTAGCCCGGCACCGGCGCGTAGAGCACCAGCGAAATCGTTGCGTTTCGGCTCACGGGGAATTCCTCACATTTCCAGGACGACGCCGAGTATCTCGTCGGGGGTGTCGATGATCGCCGCGATGCCGCTTTCCACGTCGGCCAGCGGGATGGTGTGGGTGGTCAGCGCGTCGACTTCCACCTTGCCCTCGGCGATAAGGCGCATGCACAGTTCGAGGTTGGTGCGGGTCGTCCATCGCATGAAGACCGGCGGATACGCGGGCCCGTACTCCCAGGCCTCGTCGTGGTAGCCCGGGCCCGTGCGCGAGGCGCGGCGGATGTCGATATTGGTCATGCCGCGCGGCTCGTGGCTTCGGTAATCGAAGCTCGGATTGCCCACTACGATGATCCGGCCCATGCAGTGGCCGTCGGGCGATATCTTCATGCACTGCCCGAGGCTTCGGATGGCCGCGTTGCCGTCTCCGCCGAAGGCCAGGACGCCGCCGTCCAGCCCCCGGCCGCCGGTGAACTGATTCGTCGCCTCCACTTCGTCTTCCTCACCGACGGTGGCCGTCGCATCAATGCCCCAGCGCTTCGCCAGCTCGGTGCGGAAGCGTATCGTGTCCCAGCCGATCACGTACTGGCCGTCGAGCTGGTGCAGCCGTGCGCAAAGCCGGCCTAATATCCCGAGGCCCACTACGGCGACGAACTCACCGAGGGCAAGCTCCGCCCGCCGGACCGCGTGCATCGCCGTGGCGGCCAGCATAGCGTAGGCCCCCTGGGCGAACGTTACCGCGTCCGGCAGCGCCACGCAGAGGTGGTGCGGCACGACTGCGTAGTTCGTGTGCTGTGCGCAGCCGGCGCCGATGCAGGCGACTCGGTCACCGGGCTTGAATTTTTCCGCTCCCTCGCCTGTCTCGATGACTATTCCTGAGTTAGAATATCCGAACGGCTTCGGCTCGGCCGTGGGGCTGGGGTTTTCTTTTTGTGCGGCGAGGGCGCGCCACCCGCCGAGTTCGGTTCCGGGGCTCACCAGCGAAGCATGGACTTCGACCAGCACCGCGCCGGGCCGGAGCGGCGGAATCTCCTGTTGGATCGTCGTAATCCGACCGTCACCAGTCAGTGCGGCAATCATCCTCTCGCGTTTCATTTTCCCGTCCTTTCTTCGAGCCGGCGGGCAAGGGTGGCACGTTCAAGCAGAGCTTGGACGTAAAGCATGCACGGCCAACCTGAGATGGTTGACCATGGCGTCCGCCGGGCGCCCTCGCCCGCCGGCAGTGCCGGCAATGATACACGATAGGCGTTCCCTTTCAATCACCATTTGTCATCAAATCTTATTAGCGGCGGGTGCCACGGTCAACGGCCTGCCTTCGGCAGGCTTGGCCCACGTCCAAGCCGTGCTTCACGTGTCTACCCATCCCGAGAACCCGTCAGATCAACACGGGGCCACAACGCAGCCGGCGCATATCCATCGATCAATATCTTGCCAGATATGGGATATTGTGCTATCATCCATGCTGTTTTGGTCGCGTCCCACGCCCTCCGGCAGGATTCCTTTATGGACAGACAGCGTAAGGCCTGCCTCTTTGCCGGGCTGGCTGCTCTTCTCTGGGCGACTGCCCCGACGGCGTTCAAGATCGCTCTGAGGAGGCTCGATCCGCTTCAGCTTCAGCTCTATGCCTCGGTCGTCTCGGCTGTGGCGCTCTTTGGGGTGCTGGCGGCCCAGAAGAAACTGCCACTGCTTGCGTCGTACTCCCGGAGCGATTACCTGCGTTCACTGCTGATGGGCCTTCTGAATCCGCTTGTCTACTACGCGGTCCTGCTCAAGGCCTATTCGCTGCTCCCCGCTCAAGTCGCGCAGCCCTTGAACATGACTTGGCCGATAGTATTAGCGCTGCTGTCGATACCATTGCTGAGGCAGAAGATCGGCCCGCTCGGTTTCGCAGCAACATTCATCGCCTTTTTCGGCGTGGTGATCATCTCGACCGGCGGTAGGATGCTGTCGCTGCAAGACCTGAGCCCGCTCGGGGTGTCGCTCGGGCTGAGCAGCGCCGTGCTCTGGGCGATATTCTGGATTCTCAACTTACGCGATACCCGCGATGAAGTGGCTAAGTTGTTCCTGAACTTCGCGTTCGGGGCGATCTTCGCTTTGCCGGTGGTTCTCGTCTTTTCAGATATTCGGGTCGATGGCATCTTGTGGCTGCCGGCGGCCGGGTATGTCGGCCTGTTCGAGATGGGGTTCACATTCGTCGTGTGGCTGTCGGCGCTGAAGCTGTCGAGAACCACCGCCCAAGTGAGCATCTTCATCTATGCGTCCCCGTTTCTATCGCTCGTTCTAATCCATTTCGTGTTGAAAGAAGACATCCACCCGGCCACAGTCATCGGGCTCATCTTCATCGTCTCGGGGATAGTCTTGCAGCAGTACATCACCGCAAGGCTCGAGCGCAATCGGCGTGTGTGACGTGCTTCACGCCCATGAGCCCGGCAGCGGCCGCCGGGCGGCGCTCTGACAATTGTTTACACTATTTCACCAGTGAAAGTCTTACGAGCAGATTTTTTTGTTGACGATGCGGCAAATGTGTTCTATCATAGAGAAGGCTTCAAGCTCCAGGCTTCAGACTTCAGGGATGCCGTTCGCTCTTTCTGCCTGAAGCCTGAGGCATGAGGTCTCTGGTGGTGTTGTGTCTTATCTTTTGTCAATATAATGAAGGAAGACGAGTCATGAAACGTCTGCTATTGCTGCTATCGGTCCTGCTGATCGCTGCCTACGCACGCGGCGACGAGGTGCACCTGGCGCGGGGCGGCAGGCTCTCGGGCAAGCTCGTCGAAGTCCGCATCAAGGCCGACGGCAAAGTCACTACAATAAAAGCTGCCGAAATAGTGACCGTAAAACTGCGCGACGAAGGCGATGATCTCGTTACAACGAAGGCTGGCGACCGGATCAAATGCGTAGTCGAGCAGGTGGTCATCCAGACTATAGGCGGCGCATTCAAGCTCGCCCGCAACAAGGTGTCGAAAGTCGACCTGTCTCTCAGCAAGAAGGAAGGCAATCTCAAGAAATATGAAGAGGAGCGCAAGAAGCTGAAGCTCGACGACGTGGAAGGCCGTGTCGCCCTGGCCGAATGGTGCGGGAAAAACGGCATGAAATCCGAGATGCGGCAGGAATACCAGACGTGCATCACCATCGCACCCGACGACCCGCGCGCGCCCGAATGGCATAAACTCGCCGGACTCGTCCAGCATGAGGGCAAACGGTTGACGCCGGCCGAGAAGAAAGCCGGCGTCCAGGACGAAATGCAGGCAAAGGGGATGGTCTACCGAAACGGCAAGTGGATCGCCAAGGAACTGAACGAACAACTGATGGCCTGCGCCGAGAAGGTGAAGAAGCGACTCGATGAAGCCAAGATCGCCGTGGACGAGAAATACAATGAAGACAAAGCCCGACTGGAGTCAGAGTTCAAGGAAAAAGTGAAGACCCTCAAAGAAGACATCGAGAAGGTAGAGGCCGAGATCAAGAGGCTGGCCAAGCTTCAGGCAGAGGAATCGGCAAGGATCAACCGAAACCGCCGAGGCGGCACTATAGGCCGTGTTGTCTCCCGATATGGCATCGAAAGAGCCGAAAAGGTGGACAAGCTCAAGCAACTCAAGCGCAAGGAGTCGAGTCTGGCCCGAGCAGCCAAACGCGCGGTGGACAGGTTGAGGAGCGCACGAAAACGCCGCCTGAGGGCACTCTCAAGCGTCAAGGCCAAGTTAAAGGAAATGCTTCAGCGTCACAAAGTCATCGATGACGCTACCATTGACAGCAAGATCGCCAAGGCAGCCGGCATCGAGTAATCATCCTCGCCTGCCTATGGCATGGGCCGGCTGCCCAAGAAAGGCAACCACACCCGCCGAAGGCGGGCAGAGATCACGCTGATAAACGCCGACTATATCGGTATCTGTGTTTATCGGCGGTCTCATCCGCGCTCCCGTCATTTTCGGGGGCCAAGATCGTCAGGAGCGTCTCATGATCCTGCGCCTGGCAATGTGCTGGGCTGTCGGCTTGGCTTGCGCCGGGATATGCTTCTCGGCTGAAACGACATCGTGGCTTGCCGATGGCTGGAAATGCCGCCGGCGCGTCCGCATCCCCAAGAGCACTGCGAACTATGGCCGCAAAACCACCGGTGTGATAGATTTCGCCACCGGCGGCTTTGCTTTGCACGATGGACGCGACGTTCGCGTCTACGCCAGCGGGCGGCCCACTCCGCACTGCATCCTGTGGCACGGCCCCGGAACCACGCTCCGTGTCGCGTTCCAGACCGTCCCGACCGTTCACGTCTACGACATCTATTACGGAAATCCACAGGCACCCGACCCGCCCGAATGGCGGCCGAAGCACGCCCTGCTGCTCGAGACCCGCCGCTACAACGGCGGCTCGCTCGCGGATCTGTCACAGATGCGCAGGACCGTTTCACGGAAGCGGTCGGGTGACGTTTACGGCAGGAATTTCGTGCCCAACGTCTTCCACGGCGGCAATTTCTTCGGGCCGTCCGACCATTACCTGAGCATCTACAAGGGCCAACTTTGGATCGATCAGGCGGGAATGTACTCCTTCGCGACGGCAGCGGCTGACGGATCGCTGATGGTGCTGGATGCCC
>JAUWKK010000020.1 GCA_030614245.1 Planctomycetota bacterium
CGCCGGCGGAGTATTCCCACCCCGGCTCGACCGCCCTCTCTTCGAGCGAGCGCCTCGGTGCCGGCACCTTCGACTCGTCACGCTGCACGAAGCGGATGATGTCGAACTTCCGGCGGCTGCACAAGAAGAGCTGGTCGTCCTTGTCGGCGAGGATGTCGAGTTCCGTCGAAGGGTCCGTGGCGCCAGTGGTGATGTTCTCGAGCTTCCCGCCGGTTCTTGCCCAGATTTCGGTGAACGAACGCCCGGGCGCAAGCGGGACGGGGTGTGCCATCGGGCGGTGGAGCAGCCTGACGACCTGCGTGGCTTGCGACCCGAGTCCTGCGCCGCGCGGTCTTGCCGAGGCTGCCGGAACGCTCATTACCGACCATATCCGCCGGCCGTCGGACGTCAGGCTGCGCGTCATGGCGACGTTGGAAATCGCCTGCGCGGGCGACCAGCGGCCGCGCTTCAGCTCGTAGTACCCGCCGGATACATTGGGCGCCGTCACCGCACCGGAGCCCCCAGGCAGCATGCAGATCGAACTGGTGCCGTCGGGCAGCACATCCGCGAGGAGCGAAGGCTTATCCCATTTGTTCCCGGCGAATCTCGTCAGCCAGAGCCGATCCGGGCCGGCCTGCTTTCGGGGCGATGCAAAGAAGAGAACCGGGCGGCCCTCGAGCAGCGTCGCATCCGCCCAGCGGCTCCTGCCGCCTGCCAGGCTGCCGATGGCCTTGCGCGGCGCCCACGTTCCGCCGCCGTCTTTACTGTGCTTCTCGCAGATGGTTTGCTCTCCGCTGATACGCGCCTTGAAGAAGACCCAGATCACACCGTCAGGCTCGACGCAGATAGCAGGCCACGTGCCGAACTGCGCACCTCGCGGAATCTTGCTCTCGGTGCTGGTGACTATGGCCTTCTTCGCAGCGGGCTTCCACCCGCCCTTGCCGGTGCAGTTGAGCCTCTGGAAGAAGACGCCGTGGCTCTGGCCGTCATCAGCATAGACTACGTACAGGTCGTCATTCTTGCCGAGTGCCGCGGCGGCCTTGGGGCCGAAGTCGTTGTGTTCGTCGCTGTTGAGCCGGCTGTATATGCTCAGCACGGCCGGCTGGGACCATGTTGAGCCGGCATCGGCGGACGTGATGAGAACGAGTTCTGAAGTAGAATCGCGGTCGCGCCAGTATACGAGTGCCAGCGTGGCGTCGGACGTCATCAGCAGCCGGCGTTCCCAGGTCTGGGTGAAGTGCAAAAGTCGCTCCGGGCGGTCGGTTCGGATCTCATCGAGCACTCCGGCCCGGGCGGCACAAGGGAACATCAAACCCGACAGCAGCAGCCGGCAAAGGCATTGCATTGAATTTCTCCTATACTGAGTCTATTGCGATTGCGGCATGAAATCAATTGGCTGTTGCCTATGCCCGCCCGGTAGGGTATGCTGTGTGGGCAGATGGCACCCGATACGGAGGAACGTCCGCCGTGCGTATTCTTGGTATTGACCCCGGGCTTGCAGCGACCGGCTACGGTGTGATCGATTGCGCCGACGGCCGCTCCACGCTGATCGAGGGCGGCGTGATTACTACCGACAAGCACAAGCCGCTCGCAGAGCGCATCGAGCAGATTCATCGCGAGATGAGCGAACTGATCGAGGAGTTCCGCCCGGACTCTATGGCCGTCGAGGACCTTTACACCAGCTACCGGCATCCGCGCACCGCCGTGCTGATGGGCCATGCGCGCGGCGTGATGTTCCTCGCCGCCGCCCAGCAGGGCACGCCCGTCGCCGGTTATTCGCCGGCACGCCTCAAGAAGGCCATCACCGGCAACGGCTCCGCATCGAAACGGCAGGTGCAGTTGATGGTGCAGACCATCCTCGGCCTCGGCCAGCCGCCGACTCCGGATCACGTTGCCGATGCGCTCGCGGCGGCATTATGCCATGGGGCGAGCATCGGCGCCTGACCGCCGGCAGGCGGGGATGTCTAGCGATAAACCGTCGTATCACCGTGCTTCGGGACGAAGATGCGCTTGACGGCCAGGTATGGCCGCCTGATCAGCAGACAGTGGATGCGCGTAAGCAGCGTGCGGTGCTCCTGATACTGCTGCCGGTATCCGGGGATGGTTCTGCGGAGCATGCGATCTCGATGCTTTACCAGGTGGTATCGGTCTTCGCGCTGGAACGTCCAAACCAGCGCACTGCGCAGCCACGAGAATGGCCCGCTCCGGCGCATGAACGAAATCTGAAAATCGATCAGGTACGGCCGGCCATCGTCGCCGACGATGATGTTCTCGCGCTTGGCCATGTCCACGTACGCAACGCCGCGCTCGTGGACCCTGTGGAGGATGTCTTCCAGTTGGTCGAAGAACTCCGGCAACACGTCGTCGCGCCGGTCGAGCGTATCACCTTCGACGTATTCATGGAGGAAGGCGTTCTTACCGACACGGGCTCCGAGCGGAGGAACGCCCTGGATGCCGTCGCAGACCTTGTAGATGTCATACTCACGCCGTGAGACATAATTCATGATCGGCGCGAGCAGTTGCTCGAAGCGTCCGTTGCACCGGGATATCTTCAGCACGTGACGCAGCGGTCCAGGCGGGCCCTCGCATTCCATCAGAGCAACAGCCGCCCACTGGTCGTGCTTGAGCGGTCTCACGAGCCGGTAAGTCTTCCCATCATGGTGGATATCCATCGAGCCGTCGGCATCGATGAAAAAGTCGGCGGAGAGGCGCAAGTTGCGTGTTTGCGGCATCTTTCATCCTGGAAAAGAAGAACCAGCCTCTATCGTCCTGCGGCGGACAATGCTATTCTACCGGCCGGTGATCGGGTTTCAAGTGAATGCACGGCGGCGAATTCAATCCGCCTTCCTGAGCACGTAGAGTCTATGCGTGCGCAGGAAGGGCAACAGCGACTCGATTGCATGGGCGAGCCAGAGCAATCGCGGGGTGAGCAGGCGCCTCAACGGCGGCGCAAGGGTCAGCCGGAACATCCGCCTCAGTTCGCAGCCGCAGAAGAGCCGGCGGATCTCGCCCTTGCCGATGCCGACTGTGTCGGGGTTGCCGGGATGCGAGACGGCAAAGTCGTAGACCATCATCCAGCCACCGTCCCGCGCCACGCGCTGCATTTGCCCGGCCAGCGCCAGGCGGGCGTCGGGGTCAAGGATCGACGAGAATACCGTCGAGCAGGCCGCGAGGTCCATCGAAGCGTCATCGAATGGGATCGGCCAGGCGCTTGCGACGCGCAGGTCTACGGTGGCCGGCATTGCAGCCCGGGCGCGTTCGATGCGGTCTTCGAGCAGATCGATACCGTGCAATCTCGCCGGATCGGCTCCCCATTCGAGAAGCATCCGAAGCCACGGGCCACTGCCGCAGCCGATGTCCAGAATGTCGAGCCCGGCCGGGTCGTCGAGGCCGGCAGAGCCGAACGCACGGGCCCAGCAGACCCGCTGGCGATACTCATCGTACGCCGGTCCCGGGCGGTCACGGCGATAGGGTTCACCGCTTCGGGCGCCATAGACCAATCGGATGCGCTCTTCTTCGGCTCGAGTATCGACCATCGTGCCATCTCCGCCGGCGGCCCGGCCTTTCTGCACGAGATGATATAGACACCGGCGGGATAAGTCAATCTGAAAAAAGGGATGGGAACTCACACCGGAATGAAACCACAGGTGAACACAGATAAGGAGAAGGTGGCCCATCTCGACAGGCAAACCGCATTATCCGTGTTCATCTATGGATTGAATCTTCTGTTCGGTGGCGCTCTCGTCTAACCTGCGGGCGGAATTGAAGAATTTCAGGGAATGACAGGATCGGGCACGCCGAATAACAATGCAATCGGCACACTTGAACTTCGCATCCAAAAAGTAGTTGACTTTTTGTCTCGACTGACGAGAATACTCCAGTATGTTTCCCCCGGAGAAGTTAAATGGATGATATTTCCCGCCGTGCATTTCTTGTCACCGGCCTGGGCGCGCTGGTGTCGGGATGTGCGGACAAGATGAGAGACCCGCTGTTCATCGAGCCGAGCAACACGGCCAATCGACTGACCGGACGCGCCAGTGGTTCGCACACACCGGGCCTGGGTCCGTCATCGCGGATCGTTCGGCCGAGATCTGCTGTCTCTGCACCGCCCATAATCGCGCGGTCCGCATGGGCCGACGGCGCCCCGATCGCTTCGCGAATGGACCCGATGAACGGCATCAATGCCGTCACGGTCCACCACGAGGGGATGCCGTATTCGGTCTACTGCACGGCAAAGCGGGACGTCATCCGCGAGTTGCGGACGGTTCGCACGTCGCACATCGGGCGCATGAGGGCCGGTGATATCGGCTACCACTTCATCATCGACCGGGCGGGACGCATCTGGGAGGGCCGCCCGCTCAGGTTCCAGGGCGCTCACGTCAAGGACTGCAATTACCACAACATCGGCGTGATGGTGATGGGCAACTTCGAGCTACAGTATCCATCGAAGCAGCAAGAGGCGACGCTCACGAAGGTGCTCGGGCACCTGATGGCCAGGTATCGCATCCCGATCAGGGCCGTGTACCCCCACCGCGAGTTGGGCCCCACCGCATGCCCGGGGCGATACCTCCAGCCGTACGTCGATGCATTCCGGCGCAAGACATAGGACACACTCACACGGCGAGATCTGCCGCGGACGCTCCCCGGGTATGACCCAAGATCGTGGGGTATGCCGGACAACCGTGATCCAGAGGCAATGGATGTTTTCAACCCGAATCACGTGCAAGCTGATTCCTGGCCGCGTAGCGGCCAAGGCATACAGCCTGGGGGCTTCAGCCCCTTGCTGTGCCCTGAAGGGGCACGGCAAATGTTCCTTTCCTTCGCCCCTACAGGGCGGCTCGTTTTTTTCCGCTCCCCAACTGGGGCTGAAGCCCCAGCCTGTATGCCCCCCGGCTCTCAGCGGCTCCGCAGCGAAGAGACGAGGCCCCTCCCGGGCCTACCGAAAGCTGACGCTCACATTCGCGCCTGACGGCCAGCGATTCTTCGCCAGCCCGAGCATTAGACACGTCCTCACTCTCGCGGCGCATAAGATACCCCACGATGGGGAGTCAGACTCCGAGCGAGCCGGCACATCAATCGCGCTGCATAGATTGCTGAGACTCACCCCGTCACGATGCGACCGTTGCACCTGAGAAGCGGAACGACCGCACCCGCACTGCGGGGACTCTCGTGTCGCCTTCGACTATCCGCGTGTCGGCCGAGATCATATCGGCGGAGGCGAAGGCGTCGAGGACGCTCTGCGTGAACCTCATGTTCTTCACGGGGCGGGTGAGCACTCCATTCTCTATAAGGAACGTGCCGTCGCGCGTCATCCCGGTCAGGACGGTGTGCATGGGTTCGGACACGTTCACGTAATGAAATCTCGATACGAACACGCCGCGTTCGGTGGCTGCGATCATTTCTTCAGTTGATGAATCCCCGGGAGCCATGAACAGGTTCGTCGGATACGGATGCCAGCCCGTGCCGAGGCAGTGTCCCGTGCTCTCGACGCCATCGACTGCGGCAGTGAGGCTATCGTAGACGACGTTCCTGGCGATGCCGTCCTCGATGAGCATTACCTTCTGCTTCCGTACGCCTTCGGAGTCGAAGGGGAACGGCAGTCCAGCCGGATCGAGGGCGTCGTCCCAGATGGTGATGCTGTCGCCGGTGACCTTCTTGCCCATCGATTCGGCCATGAAGCTGCGGCCTTCCTGCTTGTCCCGTGCTCCGAACCCGAGCCAGGCGAGGAAGTCGACGAACTCGCCGACGGCGGAATGCGAGAGCACGACGGTGTATTCGCCGGGCTCGAGATCGACCGGGTCCCGGCTGTCGACGGCCGTCTGCACGGCTCCGGCCGCCATTACGTTTGGGGTGATGTCACCGACGTCGCGGCTGGTTGCATAGGCGTAACCCGAGCCTGTATCGCACATTACAACGGTGGTGAACTCAGCCCTCGTGGTGGGCACGTATGCGCGCAGCCCGAGCGAGTTGGCAAGCGCCATCTCACCTGATTCCGTGCTGAATGCTCCGGACGCGATGCAGTTCTGTGCCGTGGCAAGCTCGGTCTCGATCCTCACCGCCTGGGCACGCAGGTCGGGCGTGAACTCGGCCGTGGCATCGTGCCATGCACTGACCGGGGTGCGTTCCTGCGGCTTCGGCAGCGACACGAAGGCTGGCATTTCGCGCTGGAGCTTCGCGATCTCGACGGCGCGGTTCGCCACCTCAGCGAGGCCCTCGGGCGTCAGCCGGTTACTCGACGCGACGCCCATCTTCTTGCCGATGAACGCACGCACCCGCACGACCGCGTCGCTGACGGCTACGTTCTGATGAATGTAGTTATTCGCGAAGCGCGTCAGGCAACTGTCATCCGAGGCGACCATCGTCTCGGTTTGATCGGCCGAGCTCGCCTTGATGACCGCATCGGCTATCTCAAAACAGCGTTCTTTTCCCAGCATGTCTGTTTCCTCAACTTGTCAAGAAAGGCAACCACAGATGAACGCTGATTATTAAGAACCTGCCGGAGTCGCAGGCGGGTCGGTATCTGTGTTTATCCGCGGTTTCATCCATTTTATTACCATAGCAGAAGCTCCGCCTTCTGCGGGCCCTGCGTGGCGAACACTCTTTGCACGGCTATTGCAGGACGCCGACTCGTACGTTGCGGAAGCAAGCCGGTGCTACTCCGTGCCCGACGTGTGCGCATTGGCTGGGCTGGCCCTTGCCGCAGTTCGGCGTGCCCCAGAGCTTCCATTCCTCGGGGCCGCAGATGGCATCGCACGAGTTCCAGAACTCCGGCGTGATGCCGGTATACGTCGGGTTTTTGTACATCTGCCCGAGCTTGCCGTTACCGATCTGATATGCGATCTCGGTGCCGAACTGGAAGTTCAGCCGCTTGTCGTCGATGCTCCAGGATCGGTTGGTCATCATGAAGATGCCGTCGTCGGTCGATGCGATGAGCTCGTCGAGCGTCCCCTCGCCGGGCAGGAGGTTGACATTCGGCATTCGTATGAGCGGGATGCGCTGCCAGCCATCGGCTCGCATGGCCCCGGTGCTCTTCCTGCCGATCCGAGGGGCCGTCTCGCGCGACGAGAGATAGCCGACGAACTTGCCGTCCCTGATGATATCGACACACTGTGCGGGCACGCCTTCGTCGTCGTAGCCGTATGTGCCCAGGCCGCCGGGCGTGGTTGCGTCGCCGACCACGTTGACTATCTCCGAGCCGTATTGCAGGCCGTCGAGCTTGTCGAGCGTGAGGAAGCTCGTGCCGGCATAGGACGCCTCGGTGCCGAACACGCGGTCCAGCTCGATCGGATGACCGATGGATTCATGCACCTGTAGGGCGAGCTGCCCGCCGTCGAGGATGAGCGTGGTGGTCGCATCCGGGCATTGCGGCGCCTGCATCAGAGCAACGACGTCCTCGCCCACGCGCTCGGCGTGATCGACGAGTCTGAGCGCCTCGATGTATTCGTAGCCGGCCGACGCGAAATTGCCTCGGAACGAGTTGGGATATGACCGCACCTGCATCTCGCCGCCTTCGACGGCCGTCGCGGCCATTCCGGCTCCGCTGTGGACTATCCGCTGCTCGATAAGCGCACCCTCGCTGCTCGCGAAGACCTGATCGACCCGATAGCAGGTCATGAACGCCTGCGCGAGGCTGACGCCCTTCACCTGCCTTATCCCCTCGTCGGCGCGATAGAGCATATCGAGCTTATCATCGAGCGACACGGCGAACGGGTCCTTCTCTACGGGCGTAGCGTAGCTTGCCTGGACGGGCTCGAGCTCCGACAGCACGACGGGATTGCCGGGGACGCTCGAGCTGGCCTCGGCGATGGCCACGGCACGGCTGACGACGGCCTCGATCTCGTCGGGCTCGACGCGCGAGCTCGATGCAAATCCCCAGGCACCGTTGACTATTGCCCGGACGCCGAAGCCGAGGCTCTCATGCACGCGGAGTTCCTCGGCGGTGCCGTTGCGCGTCGCTATCGTCTCGGCGAGCGTGTCGACGATCCGAACGTCGCCATACGACGCGCCTTTCAGTTGAAGGCAGTTGACGGCCTTCTGAGCGAAGTCTTTCATGTTTCCTCCTGTGTATGGGCTGCTATTCGTTCAGCCATTCGGCGCAATCCGCCCAATCGCCCCGGCTCGTCAGGTCGTAGGAGAGCGGAGTGATCGAGACGCAGCCGTCGCGGATGGCCCCCACGTCGGTGTCGGCCGGCTCGGCCTTTATGTCGATCTTGCCGTTGATCCAGTAATAAGTTCTGCCGCGCGGGTCGATGCGCTTCACATATGAGTCGACGTAGACCTGCGTGCTCTGGCGCGTAAGGCGGACACCTTTGATCTTGTCTTCGGGCAGTGCCGGGATGTTGATGTTCCAGAGCGCGCCTGATGGTGCCCGGCGCCGGCGGAGCTTCTCGATCAGTGGTGCGGCGATCCGCCCAGCCGCTTCGAAATCGGCCGTGCCTTCGCCCGTGGCGAGCGAGACGGCAATCGACGGCACGCCCAGCATGGCGCCCTCGATGGCTGCCGCGACCGTGCCGGAGTATAACACGTTCACGCCCGTATTCACGCCGCGGTTGATGCCGGAGACAAGCAGGTCGGGCAGTCGGTGAAGATGCTCCGCGATGCCCAGCTTCACGCAGTCGGCCGGCGAGCCGTCCACGCTGTAGCCGAGGACCTCGTCGCCGAGGCGGACCTGCCGGAGCGTGAGCGGCCGATCTATGGAGACGGAGTGGGCGGTGCCGCTTTGCTCGACGTGCGGAGCGATCACCTCGACTGTGCCCACGGCCTCGAGCTTACGGCGCAGCGCGTGCAGGCCCGGGGCGTGGATGCCGTCGTCGTTTGTCAATAGGATGAGCGTCATTCTTTCGTTGGTCTCACAGCAGGCGTCATTGCCACACGATACTCATCAGGCTTGATCTCTCTTGGCACACCAACAATCATACGTCTCTCGGGAAGACATTCTCCTCCCGCTCCCAACGGGCCATTGCTCTTCGGCGGCGCAGCATGTAACGCGCGAACGCGATAATAGTCAACAGGCTCAGGATGCTGAACACATTCAGGTGCCGCAGCACAAAGGCTACTGCCGAGTTGGTCACTCCCATCGAGTCGAGCCATTTCCGTTCGAGCTGCTCGGGCGTGAGGCCGATCACCGAGACGAGCGCTTCCTCGAAGCTCTGGCCGCCGGCCATCTTCGTGCATATCTCGCTGATGGCACGCGGGGAATGCTCGCTGACGATGAACCGCACGATGTCAACGCTCTGCTCGTATGCAACCTGAAGAGCGGTCGATTGCGTCGGAAAGCTGCTCTCGAGGCTGCTCAGCGGCAGCGCGGTGTCGCGCGAGACGTACGCCGACAGCAGCCCCTGGCCCGGCAGCGGCAGCCGGCCGGACGTGTAAACCGCGAGGCCCTCGTTGAACCAGTACGGGACCGTCTGCCCTCCCGACCGCTCGATCGCGCCGACCACAAGATGGCACAGCTCGTGCCGCACGGTTATCCGCAGGTTGTTGTAGCCCGAGCGATCGAGCCTCGAGCAATTGACGACTATCAGGTTGCGCGACGGGAACGCCAGGCCGAGCGTTTCGGGCTTGCTCCGGCCGCCGGTGAACGCCTTGAACTCTGCCTCGGTCGCAAACATCCTCACCAGGACCGGCTCGGCCGGCGCCACGCCGAGATCGCGCCTGAAGCTCTCGCGGGCCTTGTGGTATATCTGAACCACCGTCCTCGCTCCGCCATCCATGGCTTTCGGATACACGACGCTGATGCCGTCGCCGGTGATTTTGGCCATCTCACTGGCACAGACGGGCCAGGCGGCAGCGATGACAATCGTCAATGCGATAAGGGCGAATCGGATGGCACCGAACTGGGTGGCACGTTCAAGCGAAGCTTGGACGTGGAGCACGGCCAACCCAAGGCGGTTGACCGTGGCACCCGGGCCTCGATCAGTGTTCAGTGGCCAGTGTTCAGTGCCCAGTATCATCATTCTCACTGCTCACTCTTCACTGCTTACTGGTTACTGCTCAATGGTTACCGACCACTCTAATCGCCATCCGGCACGATAACGGCCTTGAGCACCTCTCCACGGGCGAGCGCCTCGAGCGCTTCGTTCGCTTCCTCGAGCCTGACGCGATGCGAGATCAACTCCTCGAACGGATACTTGCCCGATAGGACCAGGTCAATTGCCGTCTGAAGGTGGACGTGGTCGCTCACCCACACGCCTTGGATGCGCACGTTTTTCAGGTTGATGTCTTCGTAGAAGCGCACGGGTATTTCGCCTGCGGGCACGGCGATGCCCGGCAGCGAGTACGTTCCACAGCGCCCCAGGAGCGCGATGCCTTCCAGGATATTCTCGGGCCGGCCGGAGGCATCTATTACTACGTCCGCCCCTCGACCGTCGGTCAGGTCGAGCACCATCCGGCGGCGCTCTTCGGGAGTTGTCTCCAGCACGTTGACGGTATGTGTCGCGCCGAACTTCCGTGCGACTTCGAGGCAGTGCGGCTTCACGTCGAAGGCGATCAGGCTCGCGGGCCGACGCCCGCCGGCCAGGCCGGTGGCGAACAGCCCCAGGCTGCCGACGCCGATCTGCACGACTGTGTCGCCCTCGACGATGCCGCTCGTGGCGATGGCGTGCGCGGCGGTCGCTCCGGAGCATGTCGCCGGCACGAGCACAGCCGGGTCGGCATCCGGCGGCAGCTTCAGGAGCTTCGTCTTCGGATCCAGCACCATATACTCGGCGTATCCGCCCAGCAGGTAGGGCGGCTCCGTGCACGGTCGCGTGATTCCGTAAACCTTGCGGTTCGGGCACAGGCTGGGACACTTCTTCTGCACGCAGTAATAGCATTCGCCGCAGGTGACGCCACGGTCCCAGACGATCAGATCGCCTTCGGCAATCGGTGAGCCGGCGAAGTACGACCGCGCGCCGGCAAAGTCGGCCACGTATCCGAGAGCCTCGTGTCCGGGGATCATGGGCAGGGCGATCCGCGGATCGTGCCCCTGCCAGATATGCAGATCGGATCCGCACACCCCCGACGCTGCAAGCCTGACCAGCACTTCGCCGTCGGAGAGCTCAGGGATTGGAAAAGTTTGCAGTTCGAGCGGCTCTCTGAACGCCGTCATAACCATCGCACGAGCTCGTTCTGCCATTTCTCACCTGATTTCATCGATACTGGGAAAGACTCGGAAACAGTTTCGCGGTATTCTAGCATGCCCCCGCGCATCGTTCAAGGTTCTCGCGGTAATCAGAGCCGATTGCGTTGTGGCCGCGGGGTCGTGGCATGTTGCGGGTCCTCCTCGTACGTGTTTAACCGTCCTCCGCAGTTAGCCGCCATGACGTGTCGTAAGTCCTTATATACCAACAAAGGATTCTGAAAAGTCCTCACTACATGCCTGCCCGCCTACGGAGGGTCGTTCATTTTCAATTGTTCGGGCAGTTTCAGGCCCAGCTTCTGAAGGAGTATTTGCTGGTGTTCGTCAGGCCGCGTGACGCAACGTTTGCGGATGTCGAGGCCGCCTCTGGTGGGCAGCACGACGTGGACGACGCGGATTTTCTTGATCGCGTCGAGCACGCGGCGCGGTTCTTCGGAGCTCTCGGCCGGCCTCCGGCGGACTGTGGCCGATCGGGGATGCATCAGGTGGTGGCTTCTTGTTCCTCGGCGGCTTCGCGCAGGGCGATTCGCTGCATTATTGCGACGTTGCCGAAGCAGATCAACCTGTCGTTCGCTTCGATGGTAATGCTTGCTCCCGGCATTGGGATGAGCCTGTGGCTGCGCTCGATGGAGAGCACAAACATGCCCTTCTCGCCCCAGGCCAGCCTGCGCAACGTCTTGCCTATTGCTGCATTGCCTTCGCTGATCTGAATCGCGCTCACGCTGTAGCCGTGCTTGAGCGAGAGCAGCTTATTCAGCTCATACACTCCAAGGTGCTCAACGCCTCCCAGGCGGTTCGCTATCAGTCTGTCGAGGAAGCGGTTCACTCGGCGTCCGATTGCCAGGCACCACAAGAGCAGCAGCGCGACGCCGAGAATCGCCAAGCGCCGCCACGCATGCTCCCATTCGTCGACAGACTTGAAGCCCAATATCAGCGTTGCCACGGTCGACGCAAGCCCCGCACTGCCGAGTATCATCAGCATCCGCACGATCCTGCGGCGACGCGGGTGGTTGACGATCATCTCAGACTCGCCTGTCGTGAAGCCTGTGCCCGTGTAGGCGCTCAAGGCCTGGAAGGCGGCGGTCGACCTGTTCATCCCAGTCATTCGCAGGGCAACAGTGCCGACCTTGATGGTGAACGCCGACAGGACGACCAGGAAGACAAGAACGGCGATGGCAGCCATCTGTGGGTGTCCCTGAGAAAATGCGGCAGCAGAGAGACGGATGACGCCCGTTTTCGGTTCCACGTCTTCCGCAGCGAGGAATCCGTTCCTAGAACACGTGTAAGCATGAGACCGGGCAGATTGGTCCGCACTCGCCGCACAGCGTGCATTTGGCGTCGTCGACCTTTGCCGTCTTGCCGCTCCACCAACCACCTATGCTGAGGGCTTTCTCCGGGCAGACGCCGACGCATTCGCCGCAGGCGGTGCACCAGGCGAAGACCCACAGCCGGCGGGCTTCGGCGTCGATAGCTTGCCGGAGCTCATCGGGGATGGACTCGTCGTTGAGAATATGCAGCGCGGCCTGGAGATGTTCGAGCGACCGCAGGTTCAGCCGCATGGCGTCGATGTAGGGCTTGTTGCGGACGAAGTCGATGGCCTCCTCCATCGGCCCAGTGATGAACCCGGCGCCGAGCACGCTGGTGGCGATGATGCCGATGCCGTTGTCGTCGAGCTTTGCAAGCGCATCGGATGCTTCGTCGAGTGACCCCTCGTGCAGGCCGAATCCGATCCGATTGAATGGGACGAACACGACCTCGATGTCGGCGATGTCGGTCGACATCAGCGTGGCCTCGAGCCCGGGGACGGTCCACGTGGAGACACCGGCTGCCTTGATGGCGCCGGCCTCCTTGAAGTCCCGGATCGCGCGCCATGCCCACGCCCGGCTGGCGATGTCGTCCTCATTGGTCACGCCATGCATCAGGAAGATATCGACCGCATCGCGCTTGAGCGCGCGAAGGCCATCATACAGGTCCTTTTCCATCTGCTCGTAATCTTCGCCGGAGGATCGCGACATGATGACGATATCCTTCTGCACCTTCTTCAGCGCGTGCTGTATGACGGTGTACGTCTGATGATGCTTGGCGGTGTCGATGAAGTTCACGCCAGCATCGAGCGCGCTGCCGATGATGGCAGATGCCCGATCCTCGGGCAGGTGCAGCCGCTGCCGGCCGAACAGTGACGTGCCGATGCATAGCTCCGACACCACGATTCCCGTCTTGCCGAGTTTTACGGTCTTCATTCTGTCACCCCCCTTTGAATCCCGGTTCCTCTTGATCCGCCGGCCACCGGTGGCAATTGTATCAGAGGCAGCGACTGGGAATCAATCGGTAATCGGCTATCTTGAGCTGCCTGTGGAACCGACAGTTCCGAGCCGGTTGTGTTGTGCCCCCGGGACCGTGGCATGTTGCGGGCCCGCCTCGCATTTGTTTAGCCCAACTTGCGCAGTTAGCCCATCTTCTACAGCACGATTCTGTAAGTGCAACCCAATCCACCGTTTACAGAAACCGAAAAGGGCGTAGTGCCACACTTTTCCCTGTGATAAGCCACCAGATGCGAGCCCGTCAGCACTGGCGCAGCACCGGCGGCAGCGCCACTCCGCAAGCCTTGAATACCTTCGCCGCTGCCGGTTTTGTCTCGGTCCGGACGAGGTATTTCTTGCCGTTGACGTCGATCTCGGTCTCGGCCAGGTTGTCCAGATCTCGAACGACATCGGCCCATTCCAGAGGCGGCTCATCTGCATCGGTCCGTTTTTGTTCCAGCCGATCTTGCAGCTCTTTGCGCAGTATGAGCGCGAGGAACGAACACCAGACGTGTCCGCGAATCGGGTCGTCGCATTTGTGATAAATCGGCCGCGTCTGCAGCAGCGATTTCATCGAGCGGAAGATCGACTCGACCATCCAAAGCTGCTTGTATTTGAGCGCCGTTTCTTCTGCCGTCAGGTTTGCGTTGGTGGTGAGCACCCATTTCCCGTCGTAGCGAGCTTCCTGCTCGATCTTGTCCTCGTCGATGGCGAAGTGCTCCTTCGGGTTTTTCAGAAATCGCCGATAGCCCTTGTTGCCCACCAGCGATTTGTCTCCCCGCTTCATGGCTTCGCGCAGCGCCGCCACGATGGCCTCGCGGTCGTGCCGGTCCTTCCCGGCCTGGTCCTCATTGAGGCACACGATGTATCTCCGGTCGCCCACGAGCACCTCCTTCACCTTGAGCGGCGCCGGGGCCTTCGCGTTCTTGCCGGTGGGCGTCACTTCGTGATAGCGTCCGCCGCGCGCCAACACGTCGTCCCTGACTTCTTTCACGCTGCGCAGGCGCACGCCCAGGATGTGTTTCCACTTGAGCGCATCGACCTGCTCCATCGTGTTCTCGCTGATCATACCGCGGTCGGCCACGATGCAGATGTTGCGGATGCCGAAGCGGGTGCGCAGGCGCTCGACAATGGGAATCAGAGTCGTCACGTCCGTGGTGTTGCCCGGCCACATCTCCGAGCAGACGGGGTTCCCCTCAGAGTCCACCACCACGCCGACGACCATCTGCTTGAGGTCCGGGCGGTGGTCCTTCGACTTCCCGTGCCGGCCGATTTCCTCGCCGCCCCCACCCTCGAAATAGATCGAGGTCGTATCGAAGAAGACGAGGTCGAGGCCGGTGAAAAGATGCCGGCGACGCGCAAACAGGCGCTCCTCGATCAGGTCTTTCGTGCAGCGGGGCGCGAACGGCGTGGCGTCGTCCTGCTCATCATCCGGAAGCGGCTCGCCCAACCAATTCATGGCGCGATAGAATTGGTGCAGCTCGACCGCGTCATTTCCCTCGATCCGGTAATCGTCCTTCCACCGCTCGGCCTGGCGGTTGCTGCCCGGAGCAAACAGCCGGTGCAGTACCGTGATGAACACCGCACGCTCGAGGGGAAACTCGAACTTCCGCGTCCCCGCCAGAGCGTTGAGCACGCGGTCGATCCCCAGCTCGCGCCAGAGCCGCTCGACAATAAGCGCCGGCCCGATCTTGCGCGAGGCGGTCGTGCTGATGTCATTCCTGCTGTGCGCGCCGATGACGCCGAGCTTCTCCGAGAACCGCTGCATCGAGACCATGAGAGCGTCGAGTCTGCCGGTCTTTTGCAGAACGCCCAGCCGTCCCAAAGTGGTCAGGACACGCTGCCTCACTTTGCCGTCCAGTCGCTGGTTTTCCACAATCTGCAGGTAAACTCGCTCGCCGTTTCTCTTGGTCCGCACAAACATGGCTACCTCCATTAGTTCCACCATGGATTATAGCCCTGTCATATCCAGAGTCAAGAGAAAAATGCCGTCCGGGAAAAAGTCGTGGCACTACATTTTGCTCTCCATTCATGGGCCGACCGTTGAAAACAAAGGACTTACGGCAAAAAAACGGCTGTTTTCACGGCGCAAGTGTAGAAGATGGGCTTGACCTCATGGAAGTCGCCCCCTCGCACGGGGGCGTGGATTGAAACACGATGATGCTTACAGCGTAGAGACAGTGCACAGACGCCCCCGCCAGAATAACTTTCCTCGCACGTCCGGGCGGGCGGTGTCAGGCGGCGCGGACGGGGGATCGAGCAGTAATATATGTCAAAGCTCGCCGGAGACGTTTATGAGCGACCAGCACGAGC
>JAUWKK010000332.1 GCA_030614245.1 Planctomycetota bacterium
ACCGTGGTGGGGCTAACTGTCTGCCTGGTCGGGTGCCGCCTCATGGCCTACTTCCGCGAGAACACCGATCTCTTGCCACCCGATATCAGCCGCGCCAGGAACCCCGACAACATCTTTCCGCGCTACATTGGCTACCACCTGATGCCCGGCGTCTCGGGGCTGGTGGTGGCGGCAATGTTTGCAGCGGCCATGTCCAGCATCGACTCCGGCGTAAACTCGATCACGGCGGTGGTGATGACGGACTTTCTCGACCGCTTCGGCCTGCGCCCGAAGACCGAGCGCGGCCACGTGCTGTTCGCCAAGGGTCTGGCGTTCGGCATCGGGGCGATTGTGGTCGTGGGCAGCTCGTTCATGCAGCACGTGCCCGGCAACATCACCGAAATCACGTCCAAGACGACGAACCTGCTGGTGACCCCGATCTTCGCCCTGTTCTTCTTCGCCCTGTTTGTGCCGTTCGCCCGGCCGATCGGGGTGTTCGCGGGAGCGATCTGCGGCACTGCCACCGCCGCCCTGATTGCCTTCTCCGGCCCGTTCTTCGGGTTCCACCATGTCACAGGCTACGACCCGGTCAGCTTCATGTGGATCGCCCCCGCAGCGCTGGCGGTGAACATCGCCGTCGGCAGCGTGGTCAGCCTGCTGGCCGGGGGGCGCCCAAAGTCAGCTAAAGCGGTAATGGAAACGGGATGAAGTTAAGGGGGTTGGATACAATTGAAGTTTTCCCAGAACGCGAAAGATTAAGAGGAGATGACAATGGAATACAGAGGATTGGGACGGAGAGGACTGAAGGTGTCGGCGTTGAGCCTGGGATGCATGGCATTCGGCGGCCGGGCCGACGAAAAGGAGTCGTGCCGCATAATCGATGCGGCGCTCGATGCGGGTATCAACCTGATCGACACGGCCAATGTCTATGGCCGGGGCGCCTCCGAGGAAATCACTGGCCGGGCACTCAAGGCGAACGGGAGGCGTGACGACATCGTGCTGGCCACGAAGTTCTGCGGGCATATGAAGGAGCAGGATGTGAATGCGCAAGGGGCATCGCGTTATAGCATCATGCAGGCCTGCGAAGCCAGTCTGCGGCGCTTGCAGACGGATCACATCGACCTTTACCAGATTCATGTCATGGATCTGGAAACGCCGCTGGAGGAGACGTTCAGCGCGCTCGACGCTCTTGTCCGCCAGGGCAAGGTGCGTTACATCGGCTGCTCGAAGTGGGCACCGGCGCTGATTGCGGAGGCGAATGCCCTCTGCGACCGCTACGGCTGGGAGGCTCTTGCCTCCGAGCAGCCGCCGTACAACCTGCTCGACCGCCGCATCGAAGATGAACTGATCTGGACCTGCATGCGCCACGGAATGGCGATCATCCCCTGGGCTCCGATTGCGTCAGGCATTCTGAGTGGAAAGTACTCGGCCGAGGGTGTGATACCCGAGGGGTCACGGTTCAAAGAGATCAGCGGGCGCTGCAATCGAGAGGCCGTCGAGCGGGCCGATGCGCTCAAACCTCTGGCGGAAGCCAAGGGCGTGACGCTTGCCGAGTTCAGCCTGGCCTGGATCATGCGCCAGCCGGGCATCACTTCCCCGATCACAGGTCCGCGCACGGTGGAGCAGTTGCAGTCGTCCCTCAAGGCGCTGGATGTGGAGTTCACGGAGGAAGACCACGAGCGCATCAACGCCATTGCACCTCCCGGCTCGCACGTGAGCAATTACTGGGATGGCAATGTCTACGCCCGGCTGCGCCACGCCGTGGGGATCACGGGTTGAAGACATACGCGGCCATTAGGGCCCTTCCTCCATCGACTGTTGGTGTGTTCCTCGTAACATCCCTCCGTGCTGTCATTTGCGACCCCTTGGTCTAATGCACGCGCCCGAGTGGCACGGATTGTCAGAAAATGTAGCATCGCGGCGGCGCTCCCGGGGCTGATAACCATCGACCAGGTCAAGAACGCTGCCAGGGCCGTGCAGGAGCGGCGGGAGTTCGACAAGGCAGAAGCCGAGCGCTACAAGAAGGCCGTCGACCGGATGTGGGCCAGCCTCCCCGAAGGATACGATTGGCTCAGAGATTGGGAGTACGTATGACAGCGTGAATCTGCTGACAGAAACCAGGCGGGCGCAGGACGTCGCCGACTGTGGGTAGCCGCCCCGATGCTCTCGATAGGCGTGATTCTCGCGTTTCCGCCGGTTTTTAATGGATGTTTCAGCCGGGAAACGAGGTCGGGCGCCCGGCGTAAACCTGCCGACAACTCGCCGTGCATGGTCTGCCACATGGACTTCAAGAAGGAGCCGATCTCACTGAGTCACGAGAAAGCGGGCATCGGATGTGCATATTGCCATGGCCTTTCGAATGACCACGGCGGCGACGAGTTGAACATCCTGCTGCCCGACAAGCTTTACGGACAGATGGAGATCGTGCCGCTCTGCAAGTCCTGCCATCCAGAGCACAAGAAGGGCGAAGCTTAGGACGCTTTCAAGAAGAAGTGGCAGGGCCGATACCGGCCTAACGGACGGATGATCTCGAGCGACTCGCACATTTGCACCGACTGCCACGGAAATCATGCAATCATTCCGCCCGATACGCAGCAGTTCCCGCCGGAGTGATGCCCGTCCACTGCGCCGAGCTGCCGGCGGGCCATGCCATAGGCACGCGGGCTGAGGTGGAGTAGAATAGCCCACGGCACCGTATGTCTTCAGCCTGCAGCACGCCCAAGAAACCTCTGACTTCTTCGCTGCGAAGCCGCTGAGAGCCGGGGGGAATAAAGGCTGGGGCTTCAGCCCCAGTTGACGAGCGAAACAAACGAGCCGCCCTGTAGGGGCGGAGGAGCGCCGGGAATCGGCAGGCGAGCCTACTGCTCGATCTCGATCTGCACGGAGCTGCCCAGCACCTGCTGCAGTTCCTTGAGGAGCGTCCCGAGCGAAACGCGCCTGGTGCGTCGCAGGCTGAAGACGATCTCGATATTACCCGCCGCGTCGAGCTGTTTCAGCCGCATCGTGCTGACGATGATGCCCCGGCCGTGGAGGTGTGCTTGCAGGTGCGGGACCCGATCGGGCTCTGACGGTGCCCTGATGGTGAGCTGGCAGTATCGGTCGCGCGGCAAGAAGTGCTCGATGTAGGACAGGACGTGCAGCACGGCGAAAGCTGTTACGGTTGCGACGACGGCAACGGCATAGGCTCCCGTGCTGATGGCGATGCCGAGGATGCTGACGAACCAGATTGACGCGGCGGTGGTCAGCCCGCGGGTTACGTTGCGCATGTTGATGATCGTGCCGGCCCCGAGGAAGCCGATGCCCGTAACGATACCCGCTGCAATGCGCGCAAACCCCTGGGGTAGCGGCAGAACGGATTCGCGCGTCTGATAT
Organism: Planctomycetota bacterium; assembly: GCA_030614245.1. Taxonomy (GTDB): domain Bacteria; phylum Planctomycetota; class PUPC01; order JABMSA01; family JAUWKK01; genus JAUWKK01. The sequence continues at coordinate 3,352 of JAUWKK010000332.1, forward strand.
CCTTCGAGGAATCTCATAGACACGATCATGAGAAGCGTCGATGCGAGACAG
>JAUWKK010000103.1 GCA_030614245.1 Planctomycetota bacterium
CTGAAGCCCCAGCCTATATGCCTCCGCTGCTCCGCAGCGAGGAAACGACGCTTGCCTTACGTGGGGCAGGCTTTCCAGCCTGCCGATTCCCGACACTACTCCGCCCCGCCTGCCCACCTCAGGAGGGTTGGGGCTGGGATTTCACTCGTCAATCTTAACCCACGGCGTTGCCGTGGGCTTTCCTACTACGCCCCTACGGGGCTACGAGCCAATGCCACCCTTGATTCCATCGACCGCCGCTGGTATATTCCCTTTCGATGTTAATGGCGGCCCCCGAGGGCTTTTGACTTCCACTCCAGCTCATTCCAAGTCGTTGAAAATGGCAGACTTATCGAAAGAAGAATCCCCGCAGCTTCAGGATGTCCAACGTGAGACGGACATCGAGATGCTCGACGACTACACGATAAACGTCTCGCAGCGCCTGCGCAGGCTGCCGCCGTATCTCTTCGGCACGCTGAACAAGATGAAGTACGAGAAGCGGCAGCGCGGCATCGACATCATCGACTTGGGCATGGGCAACCCCAACGACCCCACTCCGCAGGCCGTCGTCGATAAGCTCTGCGAGGCCGCGCAGGACCGCCGCAACCAGCGATACTCCGTCTCGACCGGCGTGTTCAACCTCCGCCGCGAAATGGCGAAACGTTACAAGAAGATATGGGATGTCGATATCGACCCCGAGGACGAAATCACCGCATGCATCGGGTCGAAGGAAGGCTTCTCGCACATGTGCATGGCGCTGCTCGGCCCCGGAGACAGCGCGCTCGTGCCGAGCCCCGCCTTCCCTATCCACGTATACGCCGTTGCTCTCGCCGAGGGCAACGTCATCAACGTCCCCATAGGCGACGAAGAGCAGATGCTCGTCCATATCGTCTACGTCTGCGAGAATCTCTTCCCGAAGCCCAAGGTGCTCGTTCTTAACTATCCGCACAATCCTACGACCACTACGGTCGAACTCGAGTTCTTCAAGCGCGTGGTCGAGCTGGCAAAGCGGTTCGGCTTCCTCGTCATCCACGATTTTGCGTATGGCGAGACGACCTTCGACGGGTATAAGGCCCCGAGCCTGCTGCAAGTGCCTGGAGCGAAGGACGTCGGCGTCGAGTTCACCACGATGTCAAAGCAGTTCAACATGGCGGGCTGGCGCATCGGCTTCTGTGCCGGCAACAGCGAGATGATCCGCGGGCTAGCGAAGATCAAGGGCTACTACGACTACGGCATCTTCCAGCCGATCCAGATCGCGGCGATCATCGCCCTGCGGCATTGCGACGACACCGGCGCGGAGATGAAGGCGATCTACCAGGGCCGCCGCGACGTGCTCTGCAACGGCCTCAATCGCATCGGCTGGCCCGTCGAGAAGCCCCGGGCGAGCATGTTCACTTGGGCACGCATACCTGAGCCGTTCAGGGCCATGGGCTCGATCAAGTTCGCAATGAAGCTCATGGATGAAGCCGAAGTAGCCGCCGCCCCCGGCCGAGGCTTCGGCGAAGGCGGCGAAGGATTCATGCGTTTCTCACTAGTCGAAAACGAGAAGCGCCTGCGGCAGGCCGTTCGACAGATCGGAAGGGCACTGAAGCTGAAATCATGAACCGTCCGGCAGGTTCCCCTCCTGACATTCCTTGGCCTCGATAGCCCGAGAAGCCTATGAGCGCACTGACATTCAGAGGCGGAGTTCACCCCGGAAGCGACTGCAAGGAGTTCAGCCGCGACTGCGCGATCGAGCCCGCGCCGCTGCCGAAACAGGTAGTCCTCCCGCTGAGTCAGCACGTGGGTGCTCCCGCAGGTTCGGTCGTCGAAGTCGGCGATCGCGTGAAGAAAGGCCGGCTAATCGCCGAGGCCGGCGGCTTCATCTCCGCCAACGTTCACGCCTCGATCTCCGGGACAGTCACCGCTATTGAGCCGCGCCCTCATCCGCTCGGCGGCAACCAGCCGGCCATCATAATCGAAGCCGACGGCGATTACGCCTGGGCCGATGGGCTTCCCGGTGAACCCGACAACGCGGAACTGTCGCCGGACGAAATCCGAGCGCGCGTCCACGCCGCCGGCATAGTTGGCCTCGGCGGCGCGAGCTTTCCCGCACACGTCAAGCTCAGTCCCCCCGACGACAAGCCCGTCGATACCGTCATCATCAACGGTGCCGAATGCGAGCCGTATCTCACCTGCGATTACCGCATCATGCTCGAACGCCCCGCCGACGTGCTGGACGGCCTGCAGATAATGCTGGCCGCCACCGGGGCCGAGCAGGGCTAGGTCGGCATCGAAGACAACAAGCCCGAGGCCATAGCAGCGATGCGCGAGGCGTCCGCCGGAATAGATAACGCAGAGGTTATCGATCTCGAGACGAAGTATCCGCAGGGCCAGGAGCACCAGGTAATCGTCGCGATCACCGGCCGCGAGGTGCCCTCGGGCAGCCTGCCGATGGACGTCGGCGCCTGCGTTCACAACGTCGCCACGGCAGTGGCCGTCAGCGAAGCCGTCCGCCGCAAAATCCCGCTCATCGAACGCGTCGTCACGATCACCGGCGACGGCGTCCGGCGGCCCGCCAATCTCGCCGTCCGTACGGGCACGTCGATCGCCGAGCTGCTCGAGCATTGCGGCGTGAAGGATAACGTCGCCAAGCTGCTGCTCGGGGGGCCGATGATGGGCGTTGCACAGTATACCAGCGACATCCCGGTGCTCAAGGCAACCTCGGGCATCCTCGTTATGACCGAAGCGACGCTTTACGAATCGGAGATGTGCATCCGCTGCGGCGAGTGCGTTGCGCATTGCCCGATGCGATTAGTCCCGAGCCGGCTCAGCATCATCTGTGAATCGCGCGACATGGACGCCATAGCCGCCAGCGACATACTCGACTGCAAGCTCTGCGGCACCTGCGCCTACGTCTGCCCCGCCCGCCGGCCAATCGTCCATCAGATCAAGTTCGGCCAATCCGAACTGCGCGCGATGACGGCAAACGCGAAGAAGTAAGGCGTTCCAGACCAGGCGCGTATGTCCTGCGCTCATGTGTAGAAGGCCTGACAGCCACGGTATCCGGCCATGCTACCCGACCTCCGCTGCTATATAATCCGAAACGCGAGGCGACCAGCCAGTGCGACCTCTGCGGCGACATGCTCTGCAGGCTTTGCGTGCGCGAGCACGAAGGGCAGCACATATGCAAGACCTGCAAGAAGCGGATCGTGCAAGGCGGGCCGGGCACATACGTGAACCGCTGGAGCCTGGCTGTTGCAGTGCTGTATGGCCTCATACTCGCCGTTCTGGCCGGCCCGGTGATAATGTTGGCCTTCATCGGAGACGGCCCCAACATCCTTGACATCCTCGAGATGTACATAGTCCCCCAGTTCTGGATATACCCCGCTGTGATGGTCATCTGCCAGGTGGCGATGCTCGTGGTGCCGGTGCGCGTATCGAGCAGGCGCCCCGTTTCGCGCCGAACGATCCTCGCTCCGATGATCGTATCCGGCCTGCTGATGGGCGCGCTGGCATTCGGCGGCGTTCTATCCATCGGCGAGTTCATTGAGGCCGAGATGCCTGGCGAGGATGTCGGCTTGCTTGCCGTGACCGCCGGGCTTGGGTTGTGGGTCTTCTGGACGCTGCTGTTCTTCAATCTGAGCGAGGGGAAGGATCCGCGCAACGTCATCGCGAAGCTTTCCAGGCGCATGCTGGTCGGGAGCATTCTCGAGCTGCTCATCGCGGTGCCCACGCACATCGTCGCGCGATACAGAAACTACTGCTGCGCGGGTTTCATGACTTTCGTCGGAATTGTGTTCGGCCTCTCGGTGATGTTGTTCTCGTTCGGGCCTGGGGTGTTCTTCCTGTACATGGCCCGCTGGCGGCGGCTGCATCCGAAGAGGCGGCCCGCCTCGCCCGAACCGGACAGCGACACGCCCGAACATGCCTGAGGCCGTCCTATTGCAATCAGCACGGCCAATCTGTAAAATCCTCCGCAATGGATGATCGCAAATTTATTGTAAGTTCGTCGCCGCATATTCGTGGGCCCGAAGACATAACGCGCATAATGTGGGCGGTCGTCGTTGCCCTGGCTCCGGCGGTCGTTTGGGGGATATTCGTCTTCCGCGACGCCAGGCCCGCCGGAACCCGCTGGTGCCACTGGATGCCGCTCTATCCGGCATTCATAGCGGCCCTAGCCGTCGCGACGGCCGTGGCGACCGAGGCCGCGATCCAGCGCTTGCGGGGCATCCGCGTAACTATCCGCGACGGCAGCGCCATCGTCACCGGCCTGTTATTCGCGATGATCATCTCACCGTGCGTGCCGTGGTTCGTGCCGATCGTCGGTTCGTTCTTCGCCATAGCGATAGGCAAACACTGCTTCGGCGGCCTCGGCTGCAACATCTGGAACCCGGCACTCATCGCGCGGGCGTTCGTGTTGAGCTCATACGTCTTCCCGCTCACGTCGGTATGGCACTATCCGGCAGATAGCATCACGATGCGCCTGGGCAAGGAGACCGACGCCATCACGCGGCCCACACCGCTCGCGGCCGTCAAGGACCCGCTCAAGAGCCTTAACAAGCAGGCGGAAGCCGCCAACAAGCGCGCGCTCCTCGAAAAAGTGAGAGCCGACAACAGGACGCCGTATCGCGATCTGCTGTTCGGCAATATCGGCGGCTGCCTCGGTGAGACGAGCGCTCTCCTGCTGCTGCTGGGCGGTGTATTCCTGATGCTGCGCGGCTACGTGAAATGGCAGATTCCGATCCCATATCTGGCCACGGTCGCGCTGCTCGGCTGGGCGCTGCCGGTGAAAGTGCAGGGTGAGTGGATCGCTTTCGCAGGCGACCCGGTCTTCCATCTGCTCGCGGGCGGGCTGTTCCTCGGGGCATTCTTCATGGCCACCGACATGGTCACCAGCCCGATCACAAAGAAGGGAATGATAATCTTCGGCATCGGCTGCGGGCTGCTGACAGTGATCATCAGGATATACAGCGGCTACCCCGAGGGTGTGTGTTACTCGATTCTGCTGATGAATACGGCTGTGCCGCTGATCGACCGTTACACGAAACCGGTCAAGCTGGGGGCGCCGCGATGAAGGATTACGTCAAGTTTCCACTCGTGCTCGGCGTCGTGTGCGCCGTTGCGGGCCTGGGGCTGGCGATCACATTCTCCGCCACTATCGGCAAGATCGAAGAGAAGCAGGAGATCAAGCGCTCCGCCGCCATCGTCACAGTCTTCTTCAACGCACAGCCGGTCGAGGCGTCCTGGAACAACTTCGAGGAACTCGACCTGAACGTCGAGAAGAAGACGAAGTATCTTGTGGCATATAAGGACGAAGCCCGGAAGCAGGTCTTAGGCTACGCCGCCGAGGGTACCTTCCAGGGATATTCGAGCAAGGTAATCGCGATGGCGGGAGTAGCGAAGCTCGCCGGCGGTCCGCCGAACAAGTACCGCATCCTCGGCGTGCGAATCATCAGCCAGAATGAAACACCCGGCCTGGGCGCCCAGTGCAAGCAGGTGTTCAGCGATGAGACGCTCTGGTCGAGTATCTGGTCGGTTTTCTCCGGGGATGACGAGGCGAAAGGCCCCGAGCCTACCGACGAGCAGAGGGCCGCACTCGGCAGCGATGTTGTGCTGCTGCCGCGACCGGCTTTCGAGAATCAGTTCACGGGCAAGGTGGCCACGGTGGCCGATGGCGCCGTCAGCGGCTTCCAGCTTGACAAGGCATCGTGGCCGCAAGTCAAGAGCGGAACTAAGCTCGACGACGTCGCCGCCATAACCGGGGCAACAATCACATCCAACGCCGCCGTCGAGGCCGTCAAGAACGCCATTCTCAAGATTGACGGCGTCCTCGGCAAGGCGCCGACCAGGTAAAGGCAACAGGCTTCAGGCTTCAGGCCACAGGGTAAGAAAGAGAGGACGGAGAAGATACGCAATCTGTACCTGAAGTCTGTAGTCTGAGCTCGGAGGAATTCTACAGTCAGGCTACAGGCTTCAGGGTAAGAAAGATAAGAAGGACAAGATCCGCAATCTGTACCTGAAGTCTGGAGTCTGAAGCCTGAAGTCTCAGCTTATGGATCAGCCAGAACTCAAGTCCGCCATTGAAGCATTGCTCTTCGCCGCAGGCGAGCCGCTCACCGTCAAGCGCATTACTGAGGCCGTCAGCGGCACCGATCCGAAGGATATCCGAGCGATCCTCAAGGGCTTGCAGCAGGAATACGACGAGCACAAGCGCGGCTTCGCTCTCGAGGAGATCGCCGGCGGCTTTCAGCTGTTGAGCCGGCCCGAGTATGCCGAGTACGTGTCGCAGCTCATCCGGACGCGCGTCCAGGGCAGGTTGTCGCAGGCGGCGCTCGAGACGCTCGCCATCATCGCATATCGCCAGCCGATCGGCCGCGCCGACATCGAGAACATCCGGGGCGTGCAGGCCGGGCCGCTGCTCCGTGCCCTCCTCGACCGAAAGCTCATCAGGATCGTCGGCCGCCAGGAGGTCCCCGGCCGCCCATTCCTATACGGCACCACCAGGCAGTTCCTCGAACGCATGGGCCTCAAGGCACTCAACGACCTCCCACGGATAGAGGAACTCCGCCGCGAGACGAAAGCGTAGACGCCAAGGCGACATCCAGTGTTCAGTGGCCAGTGGGCAGTGTTCAGTGGCCAGTGGGCAGTGTTCAGTGGCCAGTGGGCAGTATCATGATTCTTTACTGATTACTGATTACTGTTTACTGCTTACTGAGCAGCGATCATTCGCCACCGAAGACCCCGATCTCCCAGATGCGCGATACGTTCCCCTTCGTTTTCGTCACGAACAGGCGGATGCGGCTCGCCTTCACCGGCTTGAACTCGCGAATCCACTCCGTCTGGGTGTTGCCCTTCACACTCGTTCCGGGGATATCCTTCCATTCGGCGCTGACCTCGTACTGCCACACGAAATCGCTGATTTGGGCGTCGATGGTTCCATCTCGCCGGCGACCGGTGTTACAGGTATTGAAGCCCGAGACGATACGCTCGCACTATATCGTCACCCCGGTTGAAGTCAAGACCGCGTCCTGCCGCTGGCAGTGGGCTGCATAATAGCGTCGATGGTGGCTACTGTAGGCATCAGCGCCCTCGAGTCGCTAGCGTGGTATTGCGCCGCCATCCACACGCACCGTCTCAGCTTCCGTACAGCCGCCCCTCGTCCACCATCGCCAGATAGTTGTCGAGAGGAATGTAATTCGCCACCGAGTTCCCGCTTCCCAGGCAATAACCGCCGCCGGGCATGCAGATGTCGAGCGTCTCGCGAACGCGCTGCCTGATGGCGCCCTCCTCGGCACGGCACCGGAAATCAACGTCGATCCCGCCCAACATGGCGATACGCCGGCCGTAGGTGTGCTTGACCTCGCGAACGTCTTCAATAGTGTCCTCGAAGCTGTGCTTGGCGTCTATCTTTACGTCGTCGATCAGGTCGTCCATTATGTCGCTCAGGTTGCCGCAGGAGTGGAGCAGATACGGTCTGCCTGAGTTGTGGGCTATCTCGGCTACATCCTTGTGTCCGGGCAGCACGAATTCGCGCAGATCTTTCGGCGAGATCCGCAGGCCCGTCTTGAAACACATATCATCGCTGCCGAATATCATCTTCACCCGATCGTACTGCACGATGCGCTCGGCAGTAACACGATAGAAGTCGTGCAGCTTAGTTGCGACGGCAGCGACGAGATCGCGCTGGTCGTAGAGGGCATAGCACAACGACTCATAGCCCATCAGCCACGTAAGCAGTTCGGCGAAGTGGGCGAGTCCACCCTGGCCCATGATGCACATATCCTCGGGCAGGTTCTCCTGACACCACTCGATGTCGCGGGTAGCCTCTGGCTGTGTGGCGTCGGGCCAGGGATACTTCTCGAAATCCTCCCAGGTCTGGATTGGGCCTTTGTGTTCGTTCATAAAGGCCCTGCCGCCCTCCCGCTTGAGCGCCGCGGTGTCTTCGATTGCGTCGCGGTTCAAGGGAAAGGCCATCCCTACCAGGCCCGCACGCACGTAGTCGAAACCGAGGAAACGCTGGATTGCAATTGCCTTCCACCGCTCGAAGTCCGGGTCGCCAGGGTTCAGGTCCTTCACCAGATCGAACCTGTCGACTATGGCTTGGACGATTTCGCGATCATGAAACAATTCCAAATGATATGCGCGCTCCGGTGTGCCTCTGCGAAGGATATTGTCGATCAGCCCCTGCCAGTTCGCCTGATGCGGTCTCTCGAGTCCGTGGTATTTGGGCATTGCGTCTGCCTTTCTGAGTTCTGCATTGTTATTCCATAGTTGCTCAGACTTCAGACTTCAGACTTCAGGGATGGCGTACCGTGTTTCTGCCTGTAGCCTGTAGCCTTATTCCGCTACAGTGGCAAGTTATACGACAGTCGCCGGCACGGACGAAAGAATAC
>JAUWKK010000356.1 GCA_030614245.1 Planctomycetota bacterium
AAGCCTGAAGCCTTCTTTACCCTCCACCGGTATGAAAAATGCCTTGAGTCCCCAGGTGCGCTGCGATATAATCGCGCCAAGTGATGATAGAAGAGGCTACAGACTTCAGACTTCAGATACGGCTGTTCTCTATTTTTTCCTGTAGCCTGTAGCCTTCTTGCGACTTAGATGAATACCAGGCCGGCACCATGGCAACTTCAGTCAAGTGCTCCACCTGTGGGGCCAGACTCCAACTCAAGGAGATGCCACAGTCGGGCAAGTTCAAGTGCCCGAAGTGCGGGTCTGTGTCGTCATCTGAGCCGCCGTCGCTTCACGACGGCCTCATCGGGCGGATTATCGGCGGCCACAAGATACAGGCGATCCTCTACAAGGGAGCCGGCGAGAGCGTCTACAAGGCCACTCAGATATCAATGCGCCGCTCGGTAGCGGTCAAAGTGCTGTCTCCTGAGAATGCCGATTCGCAGGGGGCGGAAGGCTTCTTCGCTCGAGCCAAAGACGCCGCCAGGCTCAGGCATCCGGGCATCGTCAGCATATACGACATGGGGACCGAGGGGAACGTGTCGTACTTCTCGATGGAATACGTGGAAGGCTCAACGATAGCCGAACTCATCAAAGAGCGCGGCCTGCCGCCTGTCCCCGACGCCGTCAAGATAGCCCTCGAAGCCGGCAAAGCTCTATCGTACGCCGTCCAGGCCGGCACTGTTTCTTTCGATCTCTCGCCGCAAACCGTCATGCTCAGCGACAGCGGCGCCGTCAAGCTGATCAGTTCATTTGTCAGCAAAGCACAAGGCTCAGCACCCCGGCCGGTCGCCGCCCTCGGAGCTCTGCTGTATCACATCCTGACCGGACGCAACGTACCCCCGGGCTCACAGCCCGAGCCGGTCGGCCAGGTCAATCCGAAGACATCGCCCTCGATCCAGCGCATTGTCAACAGCATGTTGTCGACCGATCCGGGCGAGAGTTTCGCCACCCTCGACCAGGCAATCGAGGCCATCGAGAGGAGTCTGCGTGGGAGGCACGCCCGCAAGCTCCCGACGTCCGCCGGACGGATGGGCAGGTACCGCAGGGCGTCGCGGCGGACATCGGACGATCCGCCAGGACGCGCCCCGCGCAGGCCATCAGCACGATATTCGGACGAGCCCGACGAAGAAGAAGAGGCACGGCCGCATTTCAAACACAGGCAGACGAATCCCGCCATTCCCATGGTCATCGCAGGAATCTGTCTTGTCGTTGCCGCAGCAGCAGGCATTACCGCATACTTATCGCTCGCATCTTCGCCGCGAGCCTCCACCTTAGAGAAGGCCGATTTCGGCACGATAAGCCAACTCCTCGAGGGCGGACGCGACGAGCAGGCCCTCGCCAAGTGCAGAGAGTTCAAGCAGGGATACCCGAATTCGACCTACATCCCGGCCATCGATAAAGTATTACCGAACCTCGAGAAGAACGTCGAGAGACAGCGCAAACTGAGCGCCATCAATGCGGAAATCGCCCCCGTCCTCGGCGCGATCCATGACAATCCGGGCACCATAGATACGCATTACAAGACGCTCGACGCGATTCAGGCGAAGTACTCGGACATGCCGGACATCAAGACCATCATCGCGAACGCGAAAAAAGGCGCAAGAGAAGGCTGGCGGGAGCGGCTCAAACAGGCGGGCACGCGTGTGCAAGACTACCTCAAGACCGACAAGTACAGGCTGGCCATCGATGAAACAGAGAAGCTCAAGACCAAATTCGTCGGCAACACGGCCGCGCTCGCAGATATCCTAAAGGAAATCGAAAACATCAAGAATCAGGCCAGGCTTGATTTCGGCGACGTCGAAAAGGACGCGGCCGAACTCATCGAGAATAAGAAATACAAAGAGGCCATTAAGCTCTATCAGAAGATCGTCGACCAGAGTATCGAGGAATACGCCAAAAAAGCCAGGCAGAAGATCGCCGAGATCAAGAAGAATATCTGACTGGCATTCAGTGTCCAGTGTGCAGTGTCCAGGGAGTCTGTATCCAGATCGCGCGGTACCCAATGCACGGCGACCGTGGCGATGCGTTCAATGCTCGGGCCGGGGAAGAATTGCCGCCTGTCAGGCGGGAATGTGAGCGTCAGCGTCGGGCACGCCCGGGAGAGGCCCCGTCTCTTCGCTGCGGAGCAGCGGCGGCATATAGGCTGGGGCTTCGAGCCCCAGTTGAGAAGCGAAATAAAACGAGCCGCCCTGGAGGGGCGAAGGAAAAGAACATTTGCCGTGCCCCTCCAGGGCACAGCAAGGGGCTGAAGCCCCAGGCTTTACGCCTTGGCCGCTAGGCGGCCAGTTCAGTGGACAAGGAATAATGGGGGGATCGGCCAGATGCTTCCTTGTTCAGTATTATCATTCTTCACTGCTTACTGATTACTTACTACTGCTTACTGATCACTGATCACTGATCACTGACCCAGGAGGCGCCGATGGCTCTGCGAGCCCCGCGCGGCACACAAGATATCTTCCCGGATCGGGCGGCTGCCTGGCAGCGGCTGGAGGCGATTGCGCGCCGCGTCTTCGCACTCTATGGATACGGCGAGATACGCACGCCCATCTTCGAGCACGCACAGCTTTTCGTCAAGACTACCGGCGAGACCACCGACATCGTCGAGAAAGAGATGTACACCTTCTCTAAGGGCCGCGACGAATACGCCCTGCGGCCGGAAGCCACGCCGTCGGTCGTCCGTGCATACCTCCACCAGCGGCTCGACAGATCAGCACCCTTCCAGAAATACTACTACATAGGGCCGATGTTCCGCCACGAGCGCCCGCAGCTCGGGCGCAGCAGGCAGTTCAGCCAGCTCGGAGTCGAGGCGCTCGGCTCTTACAGCCCGCTGCTCGACGCCGAAATCGTGCGGCTCGGAGTGCATCTGCTCGATGCATCGGGAGCGAAGCACGCTTCCGTCCGCATTAACACGCTCGGATGCGGCGAATGCCGGCCCGTCTATCGCGAGAAGCTCCGCGACTTCGTCTCGGGCCGCATCGAGCAGCTCTGTCCTGACTGCCGGCGCCGGGTCGACCGCAACGTCTTCCGCGTGCTCGACTGCAAGGTGCCGGCCTGCAACGAGATCCTTGCGGATGCGCCCAGAGCCGATCAGCACCTCTGCAACGGGTGCACGGGGCACTTCGACGTCGTCTGCAAGTCCCTCGACGATCTCGGATGCTCTTTCACCGTCCATCCCACTCTCGTGCGCGGGCTGGACTATAACACGCGGACCGTGTTTGAATA
>JAUWKK010000238.1 GCA_030614245.1 Planctomycetota bacterium
AGGCACCAGAGCCGCCCGCCGAGCCCGCGGCACCCGGAGCAGGCATAGTGCCGGGAGGCCCCGCAACACCAGGAGGCGCCCCCGGGATCAAGCCGCCGGGTGCCCGCGCAACCAAGCTGCGGGGTGCCCGCGCAACCAAGCGCGCGGCCGGCCGTGGCGAGAGGCCGAGAGGCGGCGGCCGTGGAGACAGGCAACGAGGTGGGGGACGCAAGAAAAGGCCTCAGGGGGCGCGCGGAGGGGGGCCACGCGAGGCGAAGCTCCGCGATGCCCTCAAGGGACTCAAAGTGACGCCCGAGATGCTCAAGCAGCTCAAGGGCGGCAAAGACATGCAGGCTGAACTCCAGAAGATGTTGGAGCAGATGCCCAGGCAGAAATAGCGGCGAAGATGAGTCTCTTACGGTTATCTTTGTGGGGCGGGCTTTTAGCCTGCCAATCTAATAAATTGCAGCCTGGAAAGGCTGCACCACCGGCTCAAGCGTACCTCTGCGGCTGGATTAAGGTCCTTTGCGACGAGATCTCTGCCGCTATTCCACGCATTCCTGCCCGCCGTGGCGGGCTCCGTGACGAGAGATACGGACTGAACGGCAGCCGGGTGCGTTCATCGCCGCCGGACTTGCCCCGGAGATACCGATAATGACCGTCCTCGACCAGGCCCGCAGCGGCCGGATCGCTGATGTGGTGAAACGAGCCGCACACAGCGAGAACGTCGATCCAGCAATGCTCAACTCCGCCATCGCCTCGGGCAGAGCAACTGTGCCGGCGAATCGCAACCGCCACATAGAACGCCCATTCGCCATCGGTGAAGGTCTGCGGGTGAAAGTCAACGCCAATATCGGCACCAGCCCCGACTACTGCAAAATCGACGCCGAACTCGCCAAGCTCAAGGCGGCGGTGGAATCAGGGGCCGATGCCGTCATGGACCTCAGCACGGCCGGCGATCTGCGCACCATCCGCAGGCGGATCATCGAGAACTCGCCCGTCCCCGTCGGCTCCGTGCCGATCTACGAAGCTGCGTCGATGGCCGTCCGAGAGGGCCGTCCCGTACCGCAGATGGCCGCATCGGGAATCTTCAGGGCCATCGAGAACCACCTCGTGGACGGCATCGACTTCATCACCGTCCATTGCGGGGTGACCAGGGCCGTCCTGGACAACCTGAACGAGCAGGGCCGCGTCTGCGGCATGGTCAGCCGAGGCGGCACGTTCCTTGCCGAATGGATGGACGTCAACGGCAGGGAGAACCCGCTCTACGAGAACTTCGAGGACCTGATCGCTCTCGCGAGAGAACACGATGCGGCGCTCAGCCTCGGCGACGGCCTGCGGCCCGGATGCATCGCCGACGCTATGGACCGCGCACAGGTACACGAGTTGATGGTCCTCGCCGGGCGCGCCGCACGAGCGCGCGAGGCAGGCGTCCAGGTTATGATCGAAGGGCCCGGGCACGTCCCGATACATCAGATCGAAGCCCAGGTCAGGCTCCAGAAAGAACTCTGCCACGGGGCGCCCTTCTACGTCCTCGGCCCGCTCGTTACCGACATCGCACCCGGATACGACCACATCACCGGCGCGATCGGCGGGGCCATCGCCGCCATGGCAGGCGCCGACTTCCTCTGCTACGTAACACCAGCCGAACACCTCTGCCTGCCCACCGAAGAGCACGTCCGAACTGGAGTGATGGCATCGCGGATAGCGGCTCACGCAGCCGACATAGCCAGGGGACTCCCCGGCGCCGCACAATGGGACCGCTCTTTCGCACACCTGCGCCGGCATCGAGACTGGCGGGGAATGCTCGAAAACTGCCTCGACCCCGCACTGGCCGGACGCCTCCGCAAAGAGGGCAAACCCGCCGAGGACGACGTATGCTCGATGTGTGGTGAGCACTGCGTCTTCCGAGCGAGCGTGCAGGAGAAGAGTGACCACTGACGGGCCGGAGCTATATCCAGGAAGGAGCCATTTGCCCTGTTCAGAAGTCGTTGCTGGGTAAGGATGAGAGAGACGACTCGCGTCGCGGCTATCGGGGCCCAAGAGGCTGCAACGCAAATGGCTCGATCGGCGTGTTGCAGTTGCGGCGGCGTCTTGATATAATAAAATTGCGGTTCGAGCCGGGAGCGAATTGCCGGACGTTAACGGAAGAAGAATTCTCGCTGGATTAACGGAGTATGTATATGTCATCGAGAAAGCACGTGAGCAGACGGGCGTTTCTCGGCAGTGCGGCGGCAGGGCTTGGATTGGGTTTCGCCACGCCGCTGATTCTGTCGGAGAACGTCTTCGGAGCGAACGAGAAGATCGTTACGGGCCACATAGGCGTCGGCGGGCGGGGCAGGGGGGACATGGGCCCGTTCAGGAAGCAGATCGGGGCCGTCTGCGACGTCGACAAGAAGCACCTCGAGATTGCTCTGAAGAAAGCCCTGAGGGAGAACAAGAGCGTCAAGACCTACGGCGATTTCCGTAAGCTTCTCGAACAGAAAGACATTGATGCCGTCGTGATTGCGACGCCGGACCATTGGCACGCGCTCCAGACGGTGCGCGCCTGCGAGGCGGGCAAGGATGTATACGTCGAGAAGCCGATGACGCTGGTGATTGCCGAAGGCCGCAAGATGGTTCTGGCGGCCCGCCGATACAGCCGCATCGTGCAGTGCGGCTCTCAGCAGCGCTCATCGAGCAGGTTCCGCATTGCGTGCGAACTGGTCCGCTCGGGACGTATCGGGAAGGTCAAGAGGATCGAGGTCGGCATTGCCCCTGTGAACTGGAAGCCGCCGCCCGTTCCCGACGGCGATCCGCCGCCGGAGCTCGACTACAATATGTGGATCGGCCCCGCGCCGATGCGGCCGTACAACGCCAAGCGCGTGCACTATCTGTTCCGCTTCTTCTGGGATTACTCCGGCGGGCAGATGACCAACTGGGGCGCACACTACAACGACATCGCCCAGTGGGGCCTGGGAATGGATGACTCCGGCCCGGTCGAAGTCGAGGGCGAGGCCCAGTTCCATCCCGAAGGGTGGTATGAAGTGCCGATGTACTTCAAATGTACTTACAAGTATGCCAACGGAACGAAGATGATCGCCGCCATGAAGCAGGCTATCGGCACGAGGTTCATCGGCACGAAGGGCGAGATATTCGTCAATCGCAAAACGCTGACCAGCAGGCCCGACGGCCTGCACAAGGAGCCGCTCAAGGCCGGCGACGTCCATCTTTATGACAGCAAAAACCACCACCAGGACTGGCTGGACTGCATCAAGAGCCGCAAGCTGCCGATCTGCGACGTCGAGATCGGCCACCGCAGCGCCACCGTCTGCCATCTCGGCAACGTCGCCATACGCAGCCAGAGCAAGGTGAGATGGGATCCCGCCAAGGAGCAGGTGCTCGGCAACCCGGCAGCGGCCCGAATGGTCGACAAGCCGTATCGCGCACCCTGGCGGCTGTAAAACGACAGCAACTCGACAGAATCAGGCCCGCCCCAGGCAGAGAAATATCTCCTGGGGCGGGTTTGCATGTGGCCGTGCAGACGGCGTTGCGGAAGCTGATTACCTGAACCCGCCCAGCAGGATGCTGCCGAAGGCGGTGATCGGTGCCTGCTCGCGGGCGTCTTCGGCGGCCTGGCGCATCTGGCTTATCAGATTGTCGGCCTCGTCATACAACGAGGAATCCGTCAGCAGTTTGCCGAGCGTGCCTTCGCCTTTGGCGAGGCCGTCAGCGAGGCTGCTGAGTGTATCTATCATCGCCTTGGCCTCGTCGAAGAGCGATTCGTCTTTCAGCAGCTTGCCTATGGTGCCCTTGCCGGCTGCGGCGTCGGCGGCGATGCTCTTGACGTCGGCAACGGCCGCGGCGAGGTCTTCGCCCATCTGCTTATCGTAGATCAGCCGCCCGCCCGCACTCTCGCCTTTCTTCAGCTCGCCGGTGATGCTGCGGATGCCGGCGAATGCTTCGTTGACGTTATCGTAGATGTCGTCTTCCGTGAGCAGCCTGCCGATAGCGCCCCTGCCGGCGCGGAGGTCGTCCGAGATGGCTTCGGCATTGGCGAAGAGGCTCTCAGCGCTGTCATAGAGCGCATCCTTCTTGACGAGTTTGCCGAGCGAGCCCTTGCCCTCGTCAATGCCCGTGGTGATCGAGTGGAGGGCATCAATGGCCTCGGATGCCTTCGTGTACATCTGCTCGCTGTCCTCCGAGAGCATCTTGCCGACGAATCCCTGACCCTCTGAAACTTTCTTGAGCGACTCGGTGAACGCGAGCAGGTTGTCGTAGACCTCCGGGTCGTTGATCAACTTTGCTATCGTGCCATCGCCTTCCTCGATCTGTGTGACGAGGTCATTGATGCTGTCGATGATATCCGCTCCGATGTGGGTGCCCTCGAGAATCTGATCGGATGGAAGCTCCACCTGATCGGGTGGGCCTGGATCGATGCTCACCATTCGTCCACCAAGCGGCGAGGCGCTTCGGATGCGGACCTTGTAATCCTTGCGGATGACCAGCGGCCCGCTCAGCTCGGCTTCGACGACAATCCGGCCGTCTTCAAGCGTGATCTCGCGCACTTTGCCGTACTCGTGGCCCGAAACCTGAACTTCGTCGCCCTTCTTGAGCCCTTCGATGTTCGTGAAGCGAATGCGCAAGGTCTCTGTTTTGCCGAACTTGACATCAGAAATAAAAATAGTGAACGTCCCCAGCAACACCATTGCAACGATCATGACCGTTCCGACGACCAGTTCCTTCTTCATTGGAAGATCCTTTCGCAAGAGGAGAGAAGTTACTACCAAGAGCAGAATACATTGAACGTTCCTGACCGGCCGGGGGCTCGATACCGCACCACGGCAAGGCGCGCGCGGCCGAGCGGGACGCGGTTGGCGCTCATAAAGCCCCCATAGGGGCGAAGTACAATAGCCCAGGGCAACGCCCTGGGACAGAATGGGTGGACAGGCATCCAGCCCTGAAAGGGCGA
>JAUWKK010000200.1 GCA_030614245.1 Planctomycetota bacterium
AACGGCCAAACCCAAACAACACGTCCGGAATCCCGAGATGGTTATACGATTGACGCCGCGCGATAGAAGGAAGGTAGAGAAAAGCAACGCCCTCGACTAGCTGATCGTCGGATGAGTGGCCGATGGCGGGGATCAGTTTGGACAAGGACGCACCGGCGCATCTTGAAGCCCCAACCCTCCTGAGGCGGGCAGGCGGGGCGAAATAGAACAGCCCACGGCCCTGTCCGCCTACGGAGGGAACGCCGTGGGTAAGGGATACCAATAATATCCCAGCCCTTAAGCGGCGCAGGAATACTGCGAATCGGCAGGCTGGAAAGCCTGCCCCACGTAAGACATGCAAACATGGCCAACCGAGGATGGTTGACCGTGGCACCCAGCGCCCCGTAAGAGCGGTTGACCGTGGCACCCAGCATTGGCTTGCAGCCCCGTAAGGGGCAAAATAGAATAGCCCACGGCAACGCCGTGGGTAACGTTGACCGATAATTCCCCAGCCCTGAAAGGGCGTAATAAGATCGCCCACGGCCCTGTTCGCCCGCCCCGCCATAGGCGGGCGGCTATGGTGGATTCATCAGCGGTTCAATATGACCTGTCATGTCCGAACGCCCTGCACTCGCACCGCTTATAATCCCAGCACGCCTGTATACTTGAAAGTTCCACGCCCGCGGCGTATCATGTGGCGCCGTCAGGAACGGCCACGCATCAGTTACTAACAGGAGCAGCATATACTGAACACGCTATCCTTAGTGAAGCCCCGCCGCTCACTGAAACACAGGAGGAATGGAACATGGTCCCAGCATTGATCCTGGGCGGAATCGCCGTTGTGCTGATCATCGCTTGTGTGGTGATGTACAACGGCCTGGTGAACGCCCGCATGCGCGTCAAGAACGCATGGTCGCAGATCGACGTCCAGCTCAAGAGGCGGTACGATCTCATCCCCAACCTGGTCGAGACCGTCAAGGGCTACGCCAAGCACGAGCAGGAAGTGTTCGAGAACGTGACGAAGGCGCGGGCGTCGTGTATCTCGGCCCAGGGCGTCGGCGAGCAGGCAAAGGCCGAGAATATGCTCACCAAAACGCTCAAGTCGCTCTTCGCCGTCTCCGAGAACTATCCCGAACTCAAGGCGAACGAGAACTTCAAGGCGCTCCAGGAGGAACTCACGGCCACCGAGAACCGCATCTCCTTCGCACGGCAGCACTACAACGATACGACGATGGACTACAACGCGAAGACCGAGCGGGTACCGACGAACATCGTCGCATCGCTGAGCGGATTCAAGCCGAGGGAGTTCTTCGAGATAGAGCTTGCCGAGGAGCGAGAAGCCGTGAAGGTGCAGTTCTAAGTGATGTTATCTCTCCGTCAATCCACCGGTTGATAGAGGCGTTACATTGGCGACTTTTTACGATGAGATGGCATCCAACAAGCGCCTGTCGTGGCTGCTGGTTGTGGCTATGACGGCGCTGATGGTCATAACGGGCTACGTGATCGGGCTGGCGTCGGGTTCAGGCTGGACGGGCCTGGCGATTGCCTGTGTGGTGGCGCTTGTGATCGCTCTCGTCAGCTATTACCAGGGCGTCGGGATCGTCATGGCCGCCAGCAGGGCCGGCAGGATAAGCAAGCAGGAGTATCCCCAGCTTTTCAACGTGGTCGAGGAAATGGCGATAGCAGCGGGCAAGCCGATGCCGGACGTTTACATCATTCACGACAGCGCGCCGAACGCGTTCGCGACCGGTCGTGATCCGCAGCATTCGGCGGTCGCCGTCACGTCGGGGCTGCTCTCGAAGCTCAACCGCAACGAGCTGCAGGGCGTGATCGCCCACGAGATGTCGCACATCCGCAACTTCGACATCCGCTTCGCGATGCTGATGGGCGTGATGATCGGCTCGATCGCGCTCCTGTGCGATTTCTTCCTGAGAATGGCCTTCTACGGCGGAATGGGCCGGCGCCGCTCGAACGACCGCCGAGGCGGGCACCCTGCGATCATCATACTGGCCATCGCGCTCGCCATCCTCGCCCCGCTCTTCGCCAAGATCATCCAGTTGGCCGTCTCGCGGCGCCGCGAGTACCTCGCCGACGCGAGCGCCGTCGAGCTCACCCGCTATCCGCAGGGCCTCGCGGGAGCACTGCAGAAGATATCATCCGACCAGGAAGTCCTCGAAGCCGCCAACCGAGCGACACAGCACATGTACATCGTCAATCCGATCAAGTCGCTCAAGGCGAAAGCCCAGTCGATGTTCTCGACACACCCGCCCATACAGGACCGCATCCGCCGCCTCGACGAGATGGCGCATCTCTACGATGACGAGCGGGCATGAGCATCGTCAAGGAAGAAGAAATATGGCCCAACGCCTACGATATCTTCAGCGAAGCCCACGAGGCGATCGATGCGTTCGTGAAATACTACAACGCCGACCGCATCCATAGTGCGCTCGGCTGTCGAAGACCTGGCGAAGTCAAAGAACATGCCTCAATGGAACCTGACCTGCGCTGCTACCATCACCCCGAACGCGAGGCCGCCAGCCAGTGCGACCATTGCGGCGACTACCTTTGCGCCGAGTGCGTCAAATAGTACGGCTGCACGTGCAATGCAACCGATGGAGGGAGAGAAGTAGGGGCTGAGAGCAGCACGGAGGGCTTCGTCACAGTGACAGGCCAGAATTGGGGCAAAGGAACTAAACGACTACCGGCTGAAAGCCGGTAGGTTTGGGGGGCGACTGAAAGTCGCGCTTGCGGCTGAAGCCGACGAGGGCGGCTAAAGCCGGCTGAAGCTACTCCCGGACCGCATCATACACAGATAGAAACGCTGAAGCAAGTTCTGCCTAAAGGCGAAGGTTTCTACCTCATGGACTCTGGAACAATGAATGCGAACTCGACGCGAATTTTCACGCTTCTGATGGCAGTGTTGGCGATTGCGATCACGTCTTTGACCACTTCGACTACAAAGCTGTGCGTGGCCGCGCCGTGGAGAGAACCACTTCGGCGTGCCGATTGGGAAGAAATAGGGGTGCGGAGAATGTTGTCCGATAAAGAGAAGATATTCGACTCAGACAAGATGACCAGACGGGAGCGCGTGGAAGCCACCCTGAACCATCAGCCGGTGGACCGGGTTGCGATTCACGAGCAGGTATCATTCAACTCGGGTGTCATACAGATGTTCGTCGACAAGAAGATCACCGGCTTTGACTTTACCCTGGACGACGTATGCGCAGTCATCAGAGCCACGCTGGACATGTGCTTTCCGCCGGGGGCGCCCCGTGGCACCGGAACCGTTACCACACCCGACGGGTTTGTGCGGAAGCTGGACAACTGGACCTCGTGGCGAGTGAGCCGGCCGTTCACTGACGAGCATGGCGCCCGCGATTGGATGTTGAAGCGAATAGGGGATCTCAAGGCAAAAGGAGCTAAGGGCGATGCGTCCCGGATAGAATCCGCTGAAACGTCGTCCGGCAGCAGTCCCCGTGAGGATTACAGGCGGCAGTTTATGGATATCCAGGACAGAATTGGCGCCGCGGTCCTCTGCAAGTTTTCAGGGACCGGCTTCTGCGGCGTCTTTGACGCCATGGGATTGGAGATCTATACCTTCTTTGTGGATGCGTATCCGGAAGTGCTTGCCGAGTTCATGGAGCTCTCCACGGCGAATGAAGTCACGCGAATTCATTCCGTTGCCGACGTGGAGCTCTCCCCGGTGATTCTCATTCCAGAGGATTTCTCCACGAAGCAAGGCCCGATTTTCTCGCCGGATTTTCTCAAGCGGTACCATTATCCCTATGTGAAGAGGCTGACTGATGCCTGGCACGAACATGGCATCAAGGTCATCTATCATAGTGACGGGAACTACAAGGTTGCCATCCCCGAGCTTATGGGCTGCGGTGTGGACGGGTTCTACTGCCTTGAACCGGCCTGTGGAATGCACGTGCTGGAGTTGATCAGTCTATACCCGCAGATGGTATGGGCAGGAGGGCTGGATGGCGTGGATCTAATGGAGCGGGGTGAGCCGGAAGACGTGCGCAGAGAGGTGCTCAGGCACATAAGAGAGAGCCACGTTCTTCAGAGCGGCGGCATGTTCCTGGCCACGTCCTCGGAGATCAATCCGCCCATTCGCCCCGAGAACTTCAAGGCCATGATCATGGCTGCGGGAGAGTTGACCAATCCCGATTTCGCAGCGTCATGACGGATGGTCTTCCGCGGCGTCCCTCCGATCACCCGGAAAGCGATATTGTCAGTCAACGTGGGAGGCCGAGAATTGCGTATAGTCGAAGTAAAACCGACGATTCTTTTCAGCGGCACGGGCGACGATCTCCGGCAGGTGGTAAACGTGACGACGGAGGGAGATGCCGTTCCTTCCGATGCCGAGATCGTGTTCAAGTTCCCGGGACTCGACGCGTGTCGCAGCAGGTTGTGCGACCTCGAGTCGACCGAACACGGCTACCAGGTGAACGTGCCCGACATTCGCGAGCCGGCGCAGGTCGAGGTGGCGCTCGAAGCCGGCGGCAAGACGCTCGACAGCCGCGAAATAGCCTGGCAGCCGCGCAAGCACTGGCGTGTGCACCTGGTGCCTATCTCCCACCACGACCTGGGCTACACGGACACCATCGAGAACGTGCTTGCCCTGTATCGCGGGATGTACGAGGACGCGTTGCGCTTCTGCCGCGAGACGGACGACTGGCCGGACGATGCGAAGTTCCGCTACACGGCCGAGGGCTCGTGGTCGCTGCATCACTTCGTAGAGCACGCTTCGCCTGAGACCGTCGATGAACTGGCAAGACGTGTTGCCGAAGGCCGGATCGAAATACCGGCCTTGGTCGGCAACGCGATCAGCGCAATGTACGGCCACGAGGAACAGATCCGGCTGCTGTACCCGTCGTTCCGTCTGAAGCGGCGGCTGGGCGGCGAAATCCGAACGGGCGGTATCACCGACGTGCCGGGCCTGAGCTGGGGCCTGCCGACGCTGCTGGCCGGGGCGGGTGCGAAGTACTTCTTTGCCGGCCTGCCGACATACTTCCAATGGGGCCGCGACGACATTCACGAGTTCTGGGACGGCAGCCGGATCCTGCGGGACCACGGCGCGCCGGACGCTTTTTACTGGCAGGGCCCTGACGGCCGGAAGGTGCTCGTTTACTACCAGGTGAGCTATGGCTTGTGGCACGTGGACGTGGCCCATGGCATCTATGGCCCGCGGACCTGCGAAGATGTGTTCGAGCAACTTCCGAGCATGCTGGACGAAATCGACCGCAAGGCCAACCCGTTCTCCGTGGCACGCTACGGCGGGTACGGGGGCGCCGACAACCTGCCGCCCACCATTGCGGCCAGCGAGGTCGCCAGGGACTGGAACGCCACGTGGGCGTTCCCGAAACTCGTGATCTCGACCAACACCATGTTCTTCGAGGCACTGGAGAAACAGTGCGAGGGTCTGCGCACTTTCAGCGGCGAACTGCCGCACACGGACTACCCCGTCGGTGCGCTCTGCTCGGCGGACGTGACTTCGCTCAACCGCGCCACGCACGACAAGCTGCCAGCCGCCGAACGCTTTGCGGCGATTGCCTCAGTCGAAGACGAAGACGCCGCGCAGAGCGACGTTATCGAGCGCGCGTACATGGACATGATGCTCTTCGACGAGCACACGTGGGGCTATCGCACCCCGGTCGGCCATATACAAGACCTGGCCTGGCACGAGAAGAGCG
>JAUWKK010000221.1 GCA_030614245.1 Planctomycetota bacterium
CGCAGCCTGAATCCGTCGGCGAAGCACAATCCGAATGCCAGCGCGACTTTCACAGCGCCGCCGATCGCACAACCCATCGCTGCGGCGACAATGCCCCGGCTTCCGCCCAGCACCATTACCGTGGCAACAATGCAGATCGCTGTTATCAGCGGCATTACGGCGTGGCCGGCGGATTTGCCGCGCACTCGCAGGGCCGCAGCGAGGACGCGCGCGGTTCCGTCGAGCGCCACCGCTGCCAGGAGCCACGGCATCATATCGAGCGCCGGTCCGACATATCGGCCAAGCGAATACTCGGCATAGGCAAGGAGCAGTGCCGCGAGCAAGGCAACGCCCGCCGGAACGATCAGCGACCAGTAAAATAGCGGCCCGAGGCAGTCATACATCGGCCCTCGGCCGCCTTCGCGGTGCACATCCGACAGGCCCGGCAGCACTACGTGGGCGATGCTCAATATGATCGCACCGGAAAAGAACTGGGGGATCGTCCAGGCCCAGAAATAGGAGTCGAAATCTTTACCTATGCCGAAACGCGCGACAAGGAAGGCGATTGCGCCAACGCCGGCCAACGCACCGACAGCGCGAATTATGACATCAATCACTAATAGTATTTCCGCCGGCGGGCCGCCACGGGATGTCTCAGGTGTATGGTTGGTTCTAGTCATTGGTATTTTGTCGAACAGACAACATTTCACTGATCACTGAACACTGATTACTGATCACTGATCACTGTGGCGTCAGCCGCATCGGCTATCAGTTCGCGGACCGCGTCCTCGATGCTGTGCCGGGGACGATAGCCGAGATCGCCGGCAAGCTTCGAGACATCGAAGCGGAACGCCGCTTCCACCTCCTGCCTGCCCTGCACGCGTCTTTCTTTGTGGACGATCTGCACGTCGATGCCGAGCATATCCTTCGCAACGGTGGCGATGGTCTTGAACACGTCGTTCACCGAAGTCGATACGCCTGCTCCCAGGTGATACAGGCCCGTCAGATTGGTCTGCAACGCGCGGGTATATGCCCAGACCACGTCGCGAACGTGCACGAAATCGCGAACCTGTTCACCGCTGCCGATCACTGTCAGCGGCGAGCCCGAGAGTATCTTGTTGACCGAAGCATTGATAAGCGAACGCTTGCGGCAGAGTCCCTTGCCGAAGAGATTGCTCTGCCGGAAGATAAGGCTCTTTATGCCGTAGACCTGCTCGGCGGCGCGGACGATGTCTTCGGTCGCGCGTTTCAGGATGCCATAGTAATTGACGGGTGCAGTTGGCGTATCCTCGGTTATCTGTTCGGGCGGATTGCCGTAGACGGCGAACGACGACGGAAAGATAATTCGCTGGAGATTCTTGCGGGCCCCCACGTCGATGATGTGCTTCACGCCTGTAAGGTTCACCTCGGCGGCCCGCGAAGGCTCGCGCTCGCATATCTGGATGCCCGTGATCGCCGCCAGATGCACGACGGTATCGACGCCCTCCATCATCTTCTCGACGTCCTCGATGTCAGTGATGTCCATCCGCTCGACGTGGACATCCTTTATCTGCCTGACGTGGCCTTCAGAGAAGTCATCGATGGCCCGAACTTCACGTATCTCGGGATAGATCTCGTGAACGAGCATCGATCCGACGTATCCGGCTGCACCCGTGACCAGCAGCATTGGATGAATCCCCCGAAGACCAGTAAGCAGTATCCAGTATCCAGTATCCAGCGTCAGAGCTTGACAAGCAGAGATCACTGACCACTGATTACTGAATTGTAGCGGCGCGGGGCCGGACTGTCAAGGAACCGATCCCGTGCGAGCCTGTATCCAGATCGTGGAGTATCTTATGCGCCAAGAGTGAGAGGATATGTTTAATGTTGGGGCTGGCGAAGAATTGTGGGACGTCAGTTGCGAATGTGCGCCTCAGCGTTCGGCAGGCCGGGGAGATGTCTCGTCTCTTCGCTGCGGAGCCGCTACGCGGCCAGGAATCAGCTTGCATGCGATTCGGGTTGAAAAAATCCATTGCCTCTGGATCACGGTTGGCCAGCATAACCCACGATCTGGATACAGACCCGTCCCGTGCCATTACGGACGCATGCGGCTGCTTTCGGCGTCTTGACTCGAACCAGCAGCTTTGATATCATATCGCCGTCAGGAACGGCGGCAGCCCCGCGACGGGACGTGATATGGCTTTGGGCCTGCTCTTGTGGATTGCGCTGGCAGTGCTGGCGGGCTATGCGGTCAATCGCCTTTGGAGCAGTTTCGTGGGCAACCGTGCATTCCGCTGGGCCATGGCTCCGGGCGTGGTAGTCCACGAGCTCAGCTACGCGGCCGGCTGCCTGATAACCGGCGCGAAGATATTCAGGCTGAATCTGTTCGCTCCCGAGGGCGGGTCAGTCTCGCATGGCAAACCGAAGCTGCCGCTGATAGGCGAGACGATCATCGCCCTGATGCCGCTGGTCGGCTGCACTATCGCGCTCTGGGGCGTCTGGATGCTATTCCACAAGCCGCTTGGACTCACGGTTGCAGGACTGCCGGACCTCGAAGTCTCGTCCTGGTGCCCGTTACTGACGAAGCTGTCGATCCGCGACTTTGCCTATGGCACCTGGGACCTGCTGCGGGACGCCTTCAGCCAGGTATACTCGCGGCGGATACTGACGTTCGAGGGCCTGGCGTTCCTGTATCTGCTGCTGAACTTCTCTATCGGGATGGCGCTCAGCGGGCAGGACATCAAGCGGGCTTTTCTCGGGCTGCTGGCGATAGCTCTCCTGGTGATGTTGCTGCAGTATCTGGGCCTGTGGGGCGATAAGGCAGCCGTGGTCGTTGATGCATTATGGTCGGTGTTTGCATTTGCAATGATGATGCTCGCAATGGCGCTCGCGGTTTCGATACCGATTGCCGCAGCGTGCAAGATAGCCGGAAGGTGATCGGCAGCTTCTTGTGGAACCGCTGATGAACCCGCCGTAGATGGGCTGGAAGAATCCTGACCGAAAGGCCTTGCGTGAAGCAGGACAAGAAACAATCTCCCGGCGAGGCGGCTGCTGTTGGACTGGCGCTGCTGGCGTGGTTGATACCAGGTGCCGGGCACTACTGCCTGGGCCATCGATATCGCGGCGCGTTCTTCTGCATCGTCGTCTGCGGGATGCTGCTGCTGGGGCTGGTTTTTGGGGAATACACGGTCATCTCGCACGAGAATCACCACTTGGCGCTCATCCTGCAGGCATTTGCCGGGCTGCCGACGCTGCTGACCGTGGCGGTGCCGTACTTCGACAGCAGCTTTCCGCCGCACATCAAAGAGGCATCACCCTACATCGACCTCGGCATGGCGCTCACGCTGATCGCCGGGGCACTCAATATCTTGCTGATCGCCGACGTCTACTATCGCGCAGTGGGCGAGGAGGTGACTTCCGAATGATGCGCTACATCATCGGCGTCCTGCTGTGCGCGCTCGTTTCATTTGTCTACACCGCTGCCCGCAACGACGATCCCCGCCGGGCAATACGCGAAGGGTCTATCATCTTTGGATACATCGTTGCTTCGATGCTGGCACTGGCCGTTTTCGTTTACGCTCTCTGCCGCCTGAAGTAGGGGCGATGTGCACAGCAGACATTCCAGTCTGCTGATGTGGGGCAGGCTGGCAGCCTGCCGAAGTTGACAGCAGCATTAAAATTCACTATGTTTTTTTACTTTACAGTATAGGAGGATCCACAATGCATCCACGACTGTTTGGCTGGCTGCCGGTTCCTTCCTATGGCTTCATGCTGCTGGTGGGCTTCTATGCCGGATGGATGCTCGCTCACTGGCGCGCGAAACGGGAGGGCATCAATCCGGGGTACATCGCCGACATCCTCGTCTGGTGCGTCCTGGGCGGTATATTCGGCGCGAGGCTGGGCTATGTCGTCAGCCACTGGGATGAATTCGGGAGCTTTCTGGATATGCTGAAGGTGTGGGAAGGCGGCCTTGCCTTCTACGGGGGCTTGGCCGTCGGCTCTATAGTGGTGCTCTGTGTGCGCTACCGCAGGAAGCTGCCGCTGGGGAAAGTTGCAGACGTGATAGCGCCGTCTCTGGCGATCGGCCTCGCCTTCGGCAGGATCGGCTGCTTCCTCTTCGGATGCTGCTGGGGAGACGTCTGCCCGGAAGACTCTTTCATGCATCCGATTGCCGTCACCTTCCCCGGCAGATTTATTCGAGAAGCGTACCGCATCGTGCCCGACGGCAGCCCGGCCTTCATGCAGCACGTCCAACGCGGGCTGATCCCAATCCCCAGGAGGCTGCCTGAGGGAGCTAAAGAGCTCGAAGTCAGATCCCTGCCCGTCATCCCATCGCAACTCATCAGCTCTGCAATGGCTATGCTGATATGCATCGCGCTGAATCTGCTGTATCGCTTCAAGAAGCTCGACGGAGAAGTCTTCCTGTTCTTCGGTATTTTGTACTCGGTGAACCGATTCCTCCTCGAGATCATACGGGCTGACAGTCCAAAAGTGCAGATAGGGTCGTTAAGTACACAAATGACGATATGGCAGATTCTCAGTATTCTCTTTCTGGTAACATGCACGACATTGCTCGTCCGCCGGCGTCTGGCAGCAAGGGAGGCGCAGGCAGCGTAGGATCATGACCGCAAAACGTCTTACCATCCTGTTGACCCTCGCCTTGCTGGCCGGTGCCGCCGCTTTGCTCAAGTGCAGTGGGCCTGCGCCGCTCGCCGATGTCAGCGTTACCCGCTCGAAAATGGGCAACGTCCCGGTGACGATCCGCACCTTCGGGACCGACGAAGAGACCTGCAACGAGGCTATCGAAGCCGCATTTGAACGCATCGACGAACTCAACGCGATGCTCAGCGACTATGTGGAAGACAGCGACGTATCGCGCATCAACAAGGCCGCAGGCGGAGAGCCGCAGCAAGTAAGCTCCGAGACACTAGCCGTCATTGAATTCGCAAAAGAATGGTGGAAGAAGACATCCGGCGCGTTCGATCCGACCATCCGCCCGGCACTCATCCTGTGGAGAATCGCTTCGCGCGACGACGAAATGCCCGATGACGAAGACGTCGAGGCCGAGTGGGAACTGATCGGGGCGGACAAGATTGAGATCAACATGGCGAAGCGCACCGTTCGCCTGCCGAAGGAGGGGATGAGCCTGGCTCTCGGCGGCATCGCAAAGGGCTACATTGTCGATCAGGCAATAGCCGTGCTGCGCGAGCATGGGATTCGCTCGGCGACTGTGGATGCCGGCGGCGATATCTATGTGCTGGGCTGCAAGCCCGCCCAGGCGGGCAGGCCTGGAGGTGAATCCTGGAGCGTCGGCGTCGAGAACCCGCCGCCG
>JAUWKK010000193.1 GCA_030614245.1 Planctomycetota bacterium
ATGCGAATCGCCAATGCCTCCTCCGGCTCCGGTTTCGCCTCTTCATCCTCGAAAAGCTCAGGCTGCTCTTTGATATCCGACCTACCTACTACACAGAACTCCAGGCTGCCCAAGCCATCGTTCGTACTGAGACTGAATGCCGAACCAATGCCGAACTCATGCCCGTGAAAGAAATGCGAGACAATCGGCCGGTAGCCAGGCCGAAGCCTCTCACGGTCCGATTCTATCGGTACGGCTTCACCCCGTTCGAGTGCAATCTGGGCAAGAATCGCCGGATCCCCGCCGGAAGCCAGCAACTGGACCGCTTCCAGAACCGAAGTCTTGCCGCAGTTGTTCATCCCCGTCAGGAGGTTCACTCTCGCCAGTCCCTCGAGCTTGTAATGGTCGAAGACGCGGTAGTTCTCAAGTTCTATCGAAGTCAACATCTCAGGATCCATCCTGTTTTCGCAAGCCGTGTTACAGGCGCGCGGGTTGAATAAGAGCCGCGCTTCCACGTTAATGGTAGTATTCAGGCTGCCGGCAGTCAAGAGCCGGGCTACACTGCGCCGCAAGAATCACATACCTTGCGGCCCGCCTCCCTCCCTATTCTTCCTTCAGTCTTTGCAGTGCGCAGCCGGCTGCGCCTATCACTCCGGCGTCGGCGAGGATAGCCGGGACGATCTCGACGCGATCTGTCGCGGGCGCCATCGCGCGGGCTGTGACCTCCTCGCGGATCGGGCCGAACAGTATCTCGCCGGCCTGGGCCATGCCGCCTGAGATGACTACCTTGTCGGGGTTGAAGATATTGACGAAACCCGCTATGGCTACTCCGAGATACGTGCCGACCTCGCGGTATATCGCGAGAGCGAGTTCGTCGCCGGCATGGGCTTCGTCGGCTACGAGCTTGGCCGTGAGCGGCTCGTATCTCAGGCGGTCACTGATGCTCGACTTGGCGCCGGCGTCGAGCTTCTCCTGCGCGATCCGCACGAGCGCCGTTGCCGAGGCGTAGGCCTCGACGCAGCCGTTCGCGCCGCAGCCGCACCGAACGCCGTCCCATCGGATCGGCACGTGCCCGAGCTCGCCGGCGCAGTCGTCCGGGCCGCGCCAGACTTGGCCGTTCATCACGATCCCGCCGCCGACGCCCGTCCCGAGAGTAAGCTGTATCATGCACGCCGCACCGGTGCCCGCGCCGACCCAGTATTCCGCGAAAGCCGCCGCGTTCGCGTCGTTCTCGAGAAACGTCTTCACCTGGAGCCGCTCCTGCATCTTCTCGGAAACGTGAATGTTCTCCCAGCCGGACAGATTGGGTGCCATTATGACGATACCCTGCTTGCAGTTGAGCGGGCCCGGCGCCCCAACACCGACCGCGGATACCTGCGACCACTCGAGGTCGGCCTCCATCCGCGCCTGGTTCGCCGAGAGCGCCATCCTGTCTATCACGTGGTCCGGCCCCAGGTCGGCTTCGGTCTCCAAACTTACGCGCGTGACAACGTTGCCGCTCTCGCCCACTACGCCCGCCTTGATGTTCGTTGCCCCCAGATCGACTCCGATTACGTGCATCTTGCTGCTCCCGAAAGATATCATGAGTAGTGAACTTCCTTCTCCATTGCGTGCTCGCTTATGCTCCCTCAAGCTTTGCGATCAGTTTCGGCTTGACGGCCCTGAGCGCCCTGCCTCGATGGCTGATGCCGTTCTTCTCCTCCGCGTTCATCTCGGCCACGGTTCGTTCCTCGTCCCTTGGCTGGAAGACCGGATCGTAGCCGAACCCGTTCTCTCCACGCGGCTCGAATATGATAGTGCCTTCGAGCCTGCCTTCGGCGGTGCATAGCAGCTCTCCGGGCTTCGCGATTGCACAGGCGCAGCGGAAGGCGGCGGTTCGGCGTTCGGCCGGCACGCCGTGCAGCTCGGCCAGCAGCTTGCGGACGTTAGCCGCGTCGTTCTTCTCGGGGCCGCCGGATCGGGACGAGTAGATACCCGGCTGCCCGCCGAGCGCGTCGACCTCGAGCCCCGAGTCGTCCGCGATCACCCATTCGCCGAGCGCATCCGCCAGGCCGCCGGCCTTCCTGATCGCATTGGCATCGCACGTCTCCCCGTCCTCGATGACCTCCGGCGCGTCCGGGAATGCATCCAGCGCGATAAGCTCGACCGGCAGATCGGCCAGAATAGCCCGCATCTCCCGCAGCTTGCCCCTGTTGAACGTCCCTGCCACTATTCGCCGCACGTGCAGTTCATCCTCGGTTGCCGGTGTTCAGGTCTTTATTCTCTTTTTCAGCGCCTTCGTCTGGAGTTCGATGATGCGCCTGATGCCGCTCCTTGCCAGTTTGAGAAGTCTCAGCAGTTGTGCGTGATCGAAAGGCTCGCGCTCGGCAGTGCCCTGGACTTCAATGAACCTGCCGTCGGCGGTCATCACGACGTTGAAATCGACCTCGGCGCGGTGATCCTCGGCATACGGCAGGTCAAGCACGGCTCGGCCCCCGACTATGCCCACGCTCGTCCCGGCAACGGGCGTCAGCGCGGGGAGCTTGCGGATTAGTTTGTTGCGGCGCATCCAGCGAAGCGCATCGACTAATGCGATATATGCCCCCGTGACCGCCGCCGAGCGCGTGCCGCCGTCGGCCTGCAAGACATCGCAATCGATGTAGATCGTCCTCGGGCCGATGGCCTCGAGGTCGACCGCCGCGCGGAGCGACCTGCCGATAAGCCGCTTGATCTCGGTCGCCCGGCCGTCGGCTCCGCGGCGCTTGCGGGCAGGCGTCGAGCCGGGAAGCATGGCATACTCGGCTGTCAGCCAGCCCTGGCTGGTTTCCTTGAGGAAGTGCGGCACTTCTTCTTCGATCATCGCTGTGCACAGCACGCGAGTGTCGCCGAATGCTACCAGGACCGAACCGGGCGGCGTCTTAGTGAAGCCCCGCTCGATTGCAATCGGCCGCAGTTCGCCGGCGCGCCTTCCGTCTGGTCGTTTCAACCGGCACCTCCGTGTGAATGGGCTAATCCCTTACGTGAAGGTGCTATTCTACATGCCGGCGTCGCCAAGTCAAAGGCCGGGAAGAGAAGATTTGTGCGGCCGAGCCATCCGGCGGCCCACATTCATGAATCACCGGTGCGAAGCGCGTACCACCGAATTCTTCTCTTCTCCCCCTGTATCGTGTAGAATATGGACGCTATGAATGACGAGACTTTCATGCAGATCGCTCTCGACCTGGCCGCGCGGGGCCGTGGGCGGGTCGAGCCTAACCCCATGGTCGGCGCGGTGGTCGTTGGGGATGGGCGGATAGTCGGCCGCGGCTGGCACCGCGAGTTCGGCGGGCCGCATGCGGAAGTATTCGCACTTGACGATGCCGGCGATGCTGCACGGGGGGCAACCCTATACGTGACGCTCGAACCGTGCTGCCACCAGGGCAAGACGCCGCCATGCACCGAGGCCGTGATTTCGGCTGGCATCGGGCGCGTCGTGGCGGCGATGATGGACCCGTTCCCCGAGGTGGCCGGTCGCGGGCTGCAGTTGCTTTCCGAGGCTGGCATCGAGGTGGAATGCGGCGTGCTCGAAGGCCGCGCGATGAAGCTCAACGCACCGTTCGTCAAGCTCGTGACGACCGGACGGCCGTACGTTATCGCAAAATGGGCGATGAGCCTGGACGGCAAGATCGCCACGCGCACCGGCGAATCGCGCTGGATCAGCTCGGAGGCCTCGCGCCGGCGCGCGCACGAAATGCGCAATATCGTCGATGCCGTGATGATCGGCATCGGCACGGCAGTCGTGGACGATCCCGAGCTGACGTGCCGCATAGAAAGCGGCCGGAATCCACGCCGGATCATAGTCGACAGCACGGCGCGGCTCGCGCTTGATTCGAAGCTCGTTCGGTCGGCACGTGAGGTCGAGACGATAGTAGCGGCCACAGATGCTGCTCCCGCCGGCCGCGTGAGGGCACTCCGTGATGCGGGCTGCAAGGTTCTTCAGGTGGCGGCGCGTGATGCGCGCGTCGATCTGGACGCCCTGTTGGGCCTGCTAGGCGGGCTCAAGCTGACGAACGTCCTCGTGGAGGGCGGCGGCGAGTTGCTGGGCGAGTTGATCGGCCGGAGGCTGGCCGATAGTGCAATGGTCTTCATCGCTCAAAAGGTGATCGGCGGCCGGGACGCGCCCGTCCCCGTCGCCGGCGAAGGCATCACGCCGCTCGGCGATGCTCTCGAACTTACGGACGTGCGCGTCGAGCAGATGGGGCCGGATATACTGATCGAGGGCAGATTCAACGCCGCCTCGGAGCGCTGAGCGGATGAATCCGCCTCGCTGGGCTTCAGCAGCACGGCCTTGAAGTACCACCAGTATGCTTGACTTCATCGCGCATTGCAAGGCCGGAGAGTGCAGGTAATGCGTGGAGTTCCCGACTTACGACACGAATAAGACGAACGTAGTCATAAGTTGTTCGTTTTCAGTAAGCGCGCGGTGCCTCATCTATCAACTGTTGCCAAGCAGTTTCTCTCACAGGCTCCATTCTACCGGAAGCAACCCGGCAGTCAAAGAGAAGAAGCATGAAAAGAGAATCGGTCAGCGGCCAGGTGAAGACGTCTCGGAGAGTCAGCTTCCTCGAGACCAACCCGGCCTGCATCGCGGGAGTCTTCGTCTCCTTGCCGAACTTCAGAGCACGGTGCCGCCGCACAGAATTGCACCGGCTCCGGGTTGCAAAGAGACCGTGACTATAGAAGGCACAACGGCCTCTGCGGACGAGAGGGTTGTCGGCAGCAGTGCCCCATTGACCGATCACCACCCTCCGTTGAGTGCTTCTTACGGTTTCCGTCCGGCGTCTTTCAGCTCACGCACGTACACGTTTGCGAAGTCGATCGGGCCGGTGGGGATGATGCGGATCGGGCCGAGGGCCGGGACACCGGGCAACAGTCGGTTCTTGAACAGCTCGTGGCCGTTGAGGCTGAGCGTGAGCCGGCCGCCGCGCAGTGTGCCCTCGAAGCGGTTCCACCCCTTGACCAAGTGCTTGGCCATGAGCGAATCCTTGGGGTCGATGACGATCGCCGCCTTGTTCGAGCCGCGCAGCAGCACGCGGGTGGCCTTCGACCCGCCTCTACGACGGCCGTCGAAGATGAAACCAAAATCACCGAAAGTCTGCTCGGTTGAGATGGATGCGTCAGACGCGGACGACTTGCCATCGTATGAGAAAGTCCAGTCGCTGGGTCTCCAATGGCCCCGGTTCTCTTTGGCGGTGGCCCAGCCTGACAGGTCGACCCCCGTGTACAGGCAGCGGAAGCCACGGTCCGCGACGGCGACGTGCCGCGGGTCGATCGGAGTCGCCGGGAGTTCCTTGATGCGCAAGTTGCGGTAGTGGACGATGCCGCCCTCGGACTCGAGGCAGATGTAGCCCTTGAGCGGGCTGCAGTCCTTGCCGCGCGTCACGACCTTGCCGTTGACGGCCAGGGAGATAGCCCCATCAGTGCAGGTGATGCGGTAGTGATTCCACTGTGGGGTGGGCTTGGAGCGTTCTTCGGTCGGGAACGCTCGGCTGCCGCCCCGGCCGTTGATGGGTGTCATCCTCGCGCCGTGGATGGGAAAGATATCGCCGTGCGTGGTGAACCAGTTGGCTTTGCCGTAGGCGTTCTCCAGGATCTGCACCTCGATGCCGCGATGAAACGGCTGGCCGCGGGCGGTGATGTCGTCGGCCCAGATGAAGACTCCTGCGTTGCCCTTCGGCTGCATGTGCCGCCACTCCAGCTCCAGGATGAAGTTCTGATACATGCCGTCTGCGCGGAGCTCGCCGGTCGGCTTGCCCGAACAGATTATCATACCGTCCCTGACAGTCCAGGTCGCCGGGGCGGTGTTCACGCGGACCCCTCCGGACAGGTCTCTGCCGTGGCACAGAGGGCGGAACTCCTCTGCGGCCGGCCCCGCTCCCGCCGCGGGGAGGGGCAGGG
>JAUWKK010000289.1 GCA_030614245.1 Planctomycetota bacterium
CCATCACAATGCCCTCTCTCTAAAGCGCATACTGTAGTTCTCAGGAAGGTCCGGGTTGTCCTCTGCGGCCTTCTCCCACCTGAAGGTGTAAATCACGTGGTCGCTCGTAACGAAAACCAGGTAAACTTCTCCCGGCCACGGGGGACATGGGTCTCCCTTTCGCCCGCGGTAGCTATGCGCGGGCCTCCCCACGTAACACAGCCAGTTGTCCTCGAGTTCATCTCTGACACCAACGAAGATCGCCTTCGGAGCTAATAGCACTTTGGGCACCACAAACGCAAGCTCCTTCGCGTGCGCCATCCCGCGTTTGGTGATATATTGCAGTTTCTCTAACGATATGTACAGATCCCAAGGCGAACCATCCTTCGGATTGACTGCTGGAACGTTAGCATAGCCCTTGCGGGTGCCCTGCTCGGCCATCACGACGAAGCCTCTTCGCCCGCTTGCGGCCAGTACACGCCATCAACGTCAACAGCCAAAAGTACTGCCTCCCTCTAAGATTACACGCTGTGAAGGCATTGTCAAGAAAAAAAAGGTCTGGGTCAGGTAGAGCTCCCCCCTCATTCCTTCTTCTTCCTGCCGTAGTGATTATCGGCGAAGTCGAGGTAGCGCTGCCAGTCGTAGTCCGTGACGTCGTGTCCGCCGCGGCGAATATGATAGCCGATGGTGCTTTGTATGGGGTGGTTCAGGGCTGGCATTTCGTCTGCGGCCATTCCGTCTGTCCCCATCAGGCGATAGACGGGGCCGGCGTTCTTGGCACCCAGGAACTCTCCGCGCGGGTCGCTCCAGCGGTCTTCGACGGCGCTGGCCGCGTAGACCGGCCGAGGCGCCGAGAGCGCGATGAGCATGTGCTGGTCGACGGGTAGATCATTGACGCGCTTGTTGTATTTCTTGAAGTTTTCGCAGAACCAGTGCGGGAAGTTGGCGTTGATGGCGCCGACGGTCTCGCCGAAGTTCCGGCGGCTTAGTGCCGCTCCGCCGCAGCCGGAGTTGTTGGATATGACAATGGCGAAGCGCTCGTCCTGCGCTCCGGCCCAGAGGGCGGTCTTGCCCAGCCGCGAGTGGCCCATGACGGCGACGCGCTTGTGGTCGATGTCGCCGTCGGTCTCGAAGTAATCCATCGCGCGGCTGAGGCCCCACGCCCAGGCGCTGATCGAGCCCCAGGCGTCGGGCGGGCGCGCCGCACCCTTGTCGAAAACCCCGTGAACGCCGTTCTTGAAACCGTCGTGGAAATCCGGATCGATATCGCCGTAGTAGATGGTCGCCAGGCCGTAGCCGCGGCTTAGGATCATATCGATCGCGTAGCGCGACTTGTTCGATCCCCGCGATTTCTCCGTCGCACGGTTCTTCACAACACCCCCACCCCTCCTGCCCATCCAACTCGTCGAAAGCTTGATCCCCGGATCGCGACTGATCGAGTGGTTGCCGTAGAAGTTCAGGTTGATGAACATCGGAACCGGCCGTTTCGACTTGGCAGGCAGATAGACGAGGATGTCCATACCGGGGCCGTCCTTCTTGCCGGTGAAACTGACGCGCACCTGCTTGCGGGTCGCCTTGCCGCCGAGCGCGTCATCGGCCGTCTCGAACAGCTTGAAAGTCATTCCGTCCGGCCTGCCGGGCGATTTGCCGTAGACGTGCGTCTGGAAGAGCTCGATGATTTCCGGCCGGAGCTTGCTGCGCCACGTCTCCGCGCTGGTAACCTTCTCGCCGTTCTGCATCACGAGCGGATCGGGCAGGGTGTATTTCGGCACCTTTGCCTCGTCGTAGTTGACCGCCGCGGCGAGAGGTGCAAGCACCGCTGACATCATCATCAGAGCAGCTAATGCAATGTGCAAGTTCATCGCTCCGGGCACGGCTTGGTCCATGACCTCTCCTTCAATGCTATCGAGATACGTGATGGGACAGCCATCAATGCATGCCGGCATGTTAGGTGCGGCGGGTTTGCGAGTCA
Source organism: Planctomycetota bacterium (assembly GCA_030614245.1). Lineage (GTDB taxonomy): Bacteria > Planctomycetota > PUPC01 > JABMSA01 > JAUWKK01 > JAUWKK01. The sequence continues at coordinate 1,952 of JAUWKK010000289.1, forward strand.
ATAGCCGAAGGTGCCTTCCACACACTCCCTAACACCGCAAGCTCTTTACCTGGGGTGCACGATACGCGGGATACTTCCCATAAATCAAAAAGCTGCATTGACTTTGCAGTCTCCAGGATGTAGAATATCGGCGTGACGACTTGGACCGCGGGTGCGGTTGGAAACGGCAAGGGAATCGGGGAATCAGGACACAATGAACAAGCAGGATGTCGAAACTTTCAAGAAACTTCTTCTGGCCAGGAAGTCTATCTTGCTGGGCGATGCCAACCATCTGGCAGATGAAGCGTTGAGCAAGTCGAAGAACGATGCCGCGACGCTGGATATATCGAATTTTGCGGACCTCGGCACCGATAACTTCGAGCAGGAATTGGGATTGGAACTTCTGCAAGATCATGAGAAGGCCCTCTGCGAAATAGACGACGCTCTGATACGCATCGAAGCCGGCACGTTCGGCATCTGTGAGTCCTGCAAGAAAGCCGTACCCAAGTCCCGTCTTAAAGCCAAGCCTTACGCCAGATTGTGCCTTGAATGCAAACGCAAAGAGGAAGTCCTCAACGGCGAAACCCACTGATCAGCCGGTGGCTGTTTTATCTCGTCACCGTCCTTGCACTTGCTGTTGATCTTGGCAGCAAGTCGGTGATCGGTCGCGTCATGTCCAAGCACCTCGTCCCCGGGCGGGCAGTTGAAGTTCTCGATCCGCAATCGGTCAAGAACGCGATCGATGCTCGCCTGGCTGACGGCGGGAGTGAGGACGTCTTCCTCGCGGATTCGCCTGTACTGGGTATCACCTGGGCGCTGAATGCCGGGGGGGTGTTCGGCGTCGGCCAGGGCGGCGGGGCTCTGTTTGCGCTCGCATCCGTCTTTGCTATCGGCGTCATCCTGTGGCTGCTCTACTCGGCGCCGGCGGGAAAGCAGTGGCTCCAGGGCGCGCTCGGGCTGATCCTGTCCGGCGCGCTCGGCAACCTGTACGATCGGATATTCGTCAACGGCTGCGTTCGGGACTTCATTAACTTCCACTTCCGCGTCGTCGGCATCAAGTGGCCGGCTTTCAACATCGCCGATGCCGCGATCACTGTCGGATGCAGCCTGCTCGTCATCCTGATGCTCTTCGAGAGTTTTTGGCGCCAAAGCCCGAGGCGGGCACACAAGGATAGCCTATGACCGAACCGAAGATTGGTGTGATCCACTACAACTGGCCGGGATTCACGTTCGAACAGTTCCTCGAATTCGCAGCGGCTGTGGGCTTCCGGTACCTGGAACTTCAAGCCCATGACGTCTGGGGCGACGAGCACCGCGATCCGGAAACACAAGCTGCAAGTACCGCCGCATTGCTCGATAATTACGGCCTGAAAGTCTCCGCGCTGTCAGCAGGCAACGACTTCATCCAGCCCGGAGCTGACGAAATCATAGCCCAGGTAGAACGAATGAAACGCGTCGCCGGACTGGCCAAGATGCTCGGCACGAACGTACTGCGCACCGAGGGCGGCGGGCCGAAGAATTCCGTCCCCGAGGAGAAGCAGTTCGACTCGATGGTCGAATGTCTCAAGCGGTGCGCCGAATGGCTCGATGACGTCGACGTCCGTCTCGCTATCGACAACCACGGGGTTGTGACGAACGACGGTGACCTCCAGCTAAGGCTTTTCGAGGCGGTCGGCAGCCGGCGCGTCGGGGCCAATCTCGACACCATGAATTACCGCTGGTTCGGGCACGACATCGCGACGATCAACCGTTTCTATGAAATCCTCGCTCCGCACACGTTTCACACGCACATGAAGGACGGCACCGGCTCGAGAGAGAACTACAGCGGCGCCGCGTTGGGCGAAGGCGAGATAGACCTGCATCACGCAATCAACTGCCTCAAGGACGCAGGCTACGATGGCGTCTGGACCGCTGAATATGAAGGCCCCGAAGCCGAAGGCGGCGCAGGCTATGCCAAGTGCTGCCAGTGGCTGAAGGCGAACCTATGAAGCTGATCCGGTACCTGGAACTGCACGCTCTCTTCATTCCATCCGAACGCGCCTGCGGGCGGGGAAGATGCCCGTCTCGCCGCTCCTACGCGCTATGGTCGCACGATCTCTTGACAACCGCGCTTGCAGAAACGACAAAGAGCAGCGGTGCAGCCTAAGCGGATGTTCCAGCCCCGCCCCGCTGTCGGGAGGCTGCGTAACTCCCTGTGTCTCAACGCTTTCTGCGGCGTCCGGTCAGC
>JAUWKK010000173.1 GCA_030614245.1 Planctomycetota bacterium
CTCGCCGGGCAGGCAGCTCATTGTCGAGACGAAACCTCTCGGCAGTTTGATCGGGGGTCTAGCAGGTTCGGGGGTATTCTGGGCAAGCGCCTGGGCGTCGCCCTTCACTACGTGAACCAGCACCGTCCCGGCCACCTTAATGCGGCAAGTGCCGCTGCCGTCTGTAGAGCCCTGGATGGTGGCGAGCTTGCCGTCTGCATCGCGGAACATAGCCCGCACCCGGGCGGCCCCGACGGGGGCTCCGGTGGTAATATCCAGGCACGTTACGAGCAAATGCTCGGCGCCTCGGGCCGTCAGCACGGCGATATCGGAACGCACGATGATCTGTCGGGGGCAATCAGCCCTTTTCGCCGACAGGAGATAGATGCCGGGGCCGGGAAGAGGGATTCTGTGTTCGCCGGCGGGCAGATCGTAGCGTTTGAGCGGCTCGATGTCCTCGGCGCTGAGCATCCGAAGCAGTTCGGCAAGCGAATCGGCGGCCAGGCTGCTTCGCTTGACGCGTGCCAGGTTAACACGAGCCGGAGCCTTGAGCGATACGGCTGCCTCACCGACCGATGCGGGGAGACAGATTATGTGTCGAGGGCCAACCGGCGGTGCGTCGGCACCGAACGCCGCCGACATCACAGCACCGGCCGCCAGCCAGATGATGATGTGTTTCACGCGAACTATCCGTGCGCCCAAGGCGAGCATTGTCAATTGAAGCTGCGACGGCCGGAACTTCAAACCGGCCACAAACCTTATGATACAGCAACCGGCACGAGAATGCAACGAAAAGAAGGCTTCAGGCCAGCAATTCCGCATCGAGCGTCCTGTCGGCGTCTTGGGGTTTGGTGAAACAGTTTGATATTGGCAGTTATCGGCATCGTGGGGTGTCGGCGAGTCTGCCGGTCAGTTTCGCAGGACGATTCCCGGGGGCCGGCCTGCCCGCAGGTACGAGCCATTGAGACAGCAGTGGCCTCTCGTGCAACAGCTTTACCAGCCGCGAGCGAGCAGCTCTCTCGGTAGCCGGTATTGATCCTCGATGGCGCATGACGCCCTCCGTTCTGATATCTGCTATGCGATCAGATTGCGGGCGAATAATCAACGGTTTTCCGAATGCGAATTTGCTCCGCCTCCCGCATTACGGCAAAAGAGCAAGATCCTACAAGACTTACGTATGCATCGAAAATGTGGATGCGGAATTGCTGCAGGCGATGGATGAGGCCCCAAGCTGTCCGAGATTGCTGCTGCCCAAGTGGTGTCGGCCGCTATCGCCAACTGCCGACCTCGTTATTGGCCGCGATCTGCGCTGACGGTCATCGAGAGGCCGGCGGCACCCGAACCGGGGCACTTGATGTGGACGACCCTGGTTGAGGCATCGTACCAGAACCCTTTGGCGGCGGACTTCAACGCAGCTTTAGTTCTGTGCCGGGGGAAGCGCTCGGTGCCGTTCTTCAGCACGGCGGCCGGGGCCGGAGCAGGCGCTTGCCAACGGATATTGCAGAGATACGTCCGGTCCGGGACGCCGTAGCCCTTGTCTTCCACCGAGAGGTCCACCCGGACCTGGCGTGGGCCGGCCTTAGTGCAGGAGAAATGTGTCAAGCGATGCTTCTCCCATCCGGGCGCATTTCCGCCATTGTCTTCGTAGAGGGTGTAGCGCGATGTGCCGGACGGGGCGGGGAAGACCTCGAGGGTGAGAGGGTCGGTAGGTTTTTGATCGACGTATTGGATGTCCGGTCCCATGGGAATGATCGCCCCGGCCTTCACGAACAGCGGAATCTTGTCTGACGGGGTAGGGTAGGACCGCAAGGTGACCGGCCCGTTGTAGACCGTCCCGTCCCACCAATCGGTCCACTGCCCGGCCGGCAGGTATATCTTGTCGGTCTTCCGTGGAGGTATTACCGGTGAGACCAGGAGCCAGTCGCCGAACAGGTAGTCGTGAGGTTCGTCGCGGCACACCGGATCATCGGTATAGTCGAGCACCATGGCCCGCATGATGGGCACGCCGGTCCGGCTCGCCTGCCAGGCGGTGGAATAGATGTAGGGCATCAGCCGGTAGCGTAGGCGGGTATACTTCCGGTAGCAGTTCTGGTCCTCGTCGGTGAAGTCCCACGGCCGCTTACCCTGGAACACGTTTGGATTGGGCGTAAGCATCCCGAACTCGACGTGGCGCTGAGTTTCCTCGCCGTCCTTGCAGGTGTTGCCGAACCCCATCATGTCGAAGGAGAAATGGGCATAGCCGGCCAGGCCGGCGCTGAGGTGATTGGCGATGATGCCGGGCAGATGCCCGGTGCTCGTATCGCCGTTCCACAACGTCGGGAAGCGGTGCATGCCGAAGCCGTGGCGGTTGAACATGGCGCCGCGGCCCCCGCTCTTGTGTGCGGTTCGCTCGAACACCGACTTATACCACAGGAAGCGCCGCAAATCGGCGGTGTTGTCGATGGGCGGGCCGGTGGCGGCCAGGGTGTCCGCCCCGCTGCGCGGATCGTTCTCGCGGTCCACCTTGTAGTGGTGCAGCCCTCGGCCCCAATAGGCCTGATGCCACTCGTTGAAGAACCAGTTCCGCCACCCGGGATCGGTGAAATCCTGTTTGGGCTGCGGCGGTTCCCCGGGACCGAAGGGCTTGAGGTCGAACTGCGATATCCACACGCTGAACTCGAAGTTCCGGCCGGCCACGTCGATTACCGCGGGATCGCGGGGGACATCATTGAAGTTGGAATCAACGCGGATGATGTCGCCTCGGTAGCCGCCCTCCCGGACCCGGCGTGCGCCCTCGTTCCAGTCATAGGGGGTGCGTAGCGTCCAGTATTCGTGGTAGGCCACGCCATACATATACTTGGGAAGGAAGCCGGGACGCCCGGTGACCTGGGTGTATAGATCGAGGATATGCCGGAAGGCGGGCCCGTAGAACATGTAGTAATCGCGGTGGGGACCTTTCATACCGCCCGATATCCGGTATGATCCGGAACCGCCCATCCGGAACTTGGCCCGGTTCCAGGTATCGAGGAACAACCCGTACCCGCGGGTGCTCATGAAGAATGAGGCATTGGCCACGCCTTCCTGGGCCCAGGCCGCGCCGGTCCGCTTCAAGGTGGACGGGTTGACGGTGCCTTCCCCTCCCGAGATACAGCCGAATCCGTAGAAGAACTCGTCATCGAACTTTCGCTTGGTGATGGTTTCGGCGGCGCCGCCGAGGTCTTCGGTGATGAGCTTGCCAGCTAGCGTGTAGAGGCCGATGCCGAAGGGGCGCTTCAGGCACCGGACCTTCAACCGGCCGGTCACGATCTCGACCCGGTCATCGTGATCGTGGACGGTGAACGGCACCGGATCCCAGTCGTATTTCACCACCAGGAAGGGGCCGTAATAGTCGAGGTATAACGAATCGGGCTGGAACTGGCCGGCCTCGTCCGAGATCTTGACCCGGATAATGTCCTTTTTGCAGACGATCACATCCACGGACTCCGGGGTGCCGGAGAGCCGGAAGGACACCTTATTGCCGGACACCCGGTAGGACGAGAAGTCCCCCGCGCACAGCCGGACCGCGGTCAGACTCACAGCGGACAATACAAGCAGGAAGCGTGGTATTAGGTTCATTATTCAGGCGTCCATTTACTCCATTTACTCGGCATTTCCCAGATAACTCTTGCCCATCACCGTCCTGCGGCATCAGACGTCAGTATACTCTTATCCCGGCGGGTTGCAAACGACTTCCGGCGCGGATTGTAGAATAGTGTGCACAGCCAGAGGCCCCTTGAGAGTCCATTTGCCCGCTGTCGCACCGTAATCGTGATGAAACGCCACTTATCCGGGCGTTCGGACCAGGAACTGGCAGACCGTCTCCGTTGCCCCCGCGTCCTGCCATGCCTTCTCGCGTCGGGAGCAGCCTTTACTTGCCGCCGCGTATCTGGTATCGTCTTCGGGCCTGCCCGCATCAGGAGGACCGGAGATTCAATGGGCATTCTCGACGACGTGACCCCCGCACAGCGGGAAGCCATAACACACATCGACGGCCCGCTGCTCGTGGTGGCGGGAGCGGGCAGCGGGAAGACGCGCGTCATCACCAGGCGCGTCGCTTATCTCGTTGAACGGGGCATCGGCCCGTACAGCATCCTCGCGATCACGTTCACCAACAAGGCCGCCGGTGAGATGAAGGAGCGCATCGAGCAACTGGGCGCCTCGCGTGGGGTCTGGATATCGACCTTCCATTCGATGTGCGCTCGAATGCTGAGGCAGTCGCCCGAACTCATCGAACGAGACCGGAACTTCGTCATATACGACACAGCCGACCAGGCCGCATGCGTCAAGGGCGTGATGAAGCGGCTCGAGATCAGCTCGCAGGAGTACTCGCCGCAGAAATTCCGCAACGCGATCAGCCGCGCGAAGAACGATTTCCAGACGCCGGAGCAATTTGCGGAGCGGGTGGATGGATACTTCGACAACATCGTCGCAAAGGTATATCGCCTCTACAACGAGGCCCTGGCCGCCGGCAATGCCCTCGACTTCGACGACCTGCTCATGTGCGCCGCACGGCTCCTGATCGATAACGAGGACTTCAGAACCCGCTGGCAGGAGCGCTTCCACTACATACTGGTCGACGAGTATCAGGACACGAACCGCACTCAGTATATCATCGCCAGGCACTTGGCTTCGGGACGGCGGAACCTCTGTGCGACAGGCGATCCCGACCAGTCGATCTATGGCTGGCGCGGAGCCGACCTGCGAAACATCCTCGACTTCCAGAAGGATTATCCCGACGCCAGGCTCGTCAAGCTCGAAGAAAACTTCCGCTCGACGCAGGTTATTCTCGACGCGGCCTCGGCCGTGATCTCGAACAACGTCGAGCGAATCGAACGCGACCTTTTCACGACCAGGCAGGGCGGGAGTGCCATCAAGGTGTTCGCCTGCATGGACGAGGAAGACGAGGCCTACACCGTCGGCAAGGCCATCATCCAGCACATCGATAATGGCAGCAGCTACGGCGATTTCGCCGTCTTCTATCGAACCAACGCCCAGTCGCGCGCCTTCGAGACAAGCTTCAGGACGCTCGGCATCCCATACGTACTCGTCGGGGCCGTCGAGTTCTACAACCGCAAGGAAGTGAAAGACATCACCGCCTATCTGCGCGTCGTCGCGAACGAGCAGGACAACGTGGCTGCCGCCCGGATCATCAACGTGCCCCCCCGAGGCATCGGCGCCAGAACCGTCGCCACACTGGAGCGCAGAGCACAGGCAGAAGGTGTCTCAATGATGCGGGCCGCAATGGGCGTAGAAGCTGCGGGCCTCGCAACGCGCGCCGTCAGCGCCGTGCAGAAGTTCACTCAGTTGATCGCGACGCTCAAGAGCATGCCTCAGACACATGTGGCCGATCTCGTCCGGGCCGCCATAGAGCTGACCGGGTATGAAACTATGCTCACGGCCTCGAGCGATCTGCGGGCCGACGAACGCATCGATAACATCCGCGAACTTGCCAGCGCGGCGGCCGAATACGACGACATACACCCCGACGGAGGCCTGCTGGACTTCCTCGAAACCGTCGCTCTCGTATCCGACACCGATGCACTGCCGGACGACGCGGAGCACGTTACGCTGATGACGATCCATTCGGCGAAAGGGCTCGAGTTCCCCGTCGTCTTCATCACCGGAATGGAGCAGGGCCTGCTCCCGCACGCTAAGGCACTCGAAGACCCGAACGGCGAGGAGGAGGAGCGCCGACTCTTCTACGTCGCCGTCACCCGTGCGCAGCACGAGCTCATCATCACCCTCACCGCCGGGCGCCGCACGTACGGCGCCCTGGAGTTCACCGAGCCGTCCTGCTTCATACACGAAATCCCCAGCCAACTGCTCGAGGATCAGCATGCGGTCCCGGCGCCCGGCGTGGGCCTCGATGCTGATGACGAGTTCGCAATCGACTACGACTTCGACCAGTCGCCGCCGCAAGATGAGTCGATCTCGGAATTCGCTGAGAGCTTCCGGCGCGGCGACTACGTAGAACACGGCAAGTTCGGCCGCGGGCGTGTGCTGTCGGTGAGCGGGCGCGGCAGGAAGCGCACGGTGCGCGTCAGTTTTGCAGCAGGCGAGAAGACGCTGCGGCTGAAGTTCGCCGCTCTCAAACGGCTGCCTTGAGACGGCTTGGCCGGACAGGGCCCTTCACACCGCTACCAACCCGCCCGGCGGTGGCGCATGGGCGTCTCTGGTGCGCGAGTTTGCCCGTCGCGCGGGCGCTGATTGGCTGATGATAATGGGCGATGGCGGCCGTGTGGCGGTGGCTTGTTACAGACTGAGCAGTCGATGTGTGGAGGCGGCAGTCGGATTCGAACCGACGATGAGGAATTTGCAATCCCTTGCCTTAGACCACTTGGCCATGCCGCCTGCGGGCAG
>JAUWKK010000004.1 GCA_030614245.1 Planctomycetota bacterium
ATTACACCATTCACAGCCGATGAGGCCTTTCAGATCGCGGAACTGCTCGAACGGAACGGGACATGGACAGACCGGAACCGTTTACGCTGGTGGTGTTCGGCGCGTCGGGCGACCTGACGCGCCGCAAGCTCGTGCCCGCCGTGTACAGTCTCTTCCGAGACGGGCAACTGCCGGAGCGATTCGCCGTCGTGGGCTTCGCTCGCCGCGACAAGACCGATGAATCGTTCCGCAACGAGATGCGCGAAGCGGTGGACACCTTCGCTCGCGTCAAGCCGGCCAACGGCGATGAGTGGGGCCGGTTCGCCGCGCGTCTGCGCTATCACCGCTCGAGCTTTGAAGATCCCGAGGGTTTCCGGTCGCTTCGGGAACTCCTGGCCAAGGGTTCGGGTGACGGGACAATGCCCGCCAGCAGGCTGTTCTACCTCGCTACGCAGCCGCAATGGTTCGCTCCCGTGATCGACCAGTTGAGCGCGGCGGAACTGATCTGCCCCGAATGCCGGCCATCCCCGTGGTCGCGGATCATCATCGAAAAGCCCATCGGCCGCGACCTCGCCACGGCCCGCGAACTCAACGCCCTCGCCGACGGCGCATTTGCCGAAGACCAGATATTCCGCATCGATCACTACCTGGGCAAGGAGACGGTTCAGAACATCCTCGTGCTGCGCTTTGCCAACAGCATCTTCGAGCCGGTCTGGAACCAGAAGTACGTCGATCACGTGCAGATAACAGTGGCCGAGACGATCGGCGTGGAGGGGCGCGGCGCCTATTACGACCGGGCCGGAGCGCTCCGCGATATGGTTCAGAACCACATACTGCAATTGCTCTGCCTGGTGGCAATGGAATCGCCATCGTCGCTGGCACCCAATGACGTGCGCGACGAGAAAGTGAAAGTGCTCAAGGCGCTGCGCCCGATCCCGCGCGATTGCGTCGCCAACGACGTCGTCCGGGCGCAATATACGGCCGGGACAATCGGCCGGAAAGCCGTCCCGGGCTACCGCGAGGAGGATAACGTCCCGAACGATTCGACGACCGAGACGTTCGTGGCACTCAAGACCTGCATCAACAACTGGCGCTGGAAGGGGGTGCCGTTCTACTTGCGAACTGGCAAGCGGCTGCCCAGGCGGATGTCGGAGATATCAATCCACTTCAAGGCCGTTCCGGAGGTGCTCTTCAACGCCGCCCCCTTCGGCCCGATGGAACCCAATGTGCTGGTACTGAGGATTCAACCGAACGAGGGTATCTCGATGCAGTTCCAGGTGAAGCAGCCGGGCCCGGGCACCGGCATCCGCCCGTTCAGGATGGACTTCGGATACTCGCACTCGTTCGGCCATGCCCCGCCCGACGCCTACGAGCGCCTGCTGCTCGACGCTGCGCGGGGCGATTCGACACTGTTCACCAGGAGCGACGAAGTCGAGGCAGCCTGGAGCTTCCTGGCGCCGATCCTCGAATGGTGCGGCGAAAGCGACGTCGAATTGCCCGTTTATCCGGCAGGGACGTGGGGGCCGGAAGACGCCGATAACCTGATCCACCGCGACGGCAGACTATGGCATGGGGAGGTGAAAACATGGGCATAGTGGCCCAAGGGATACTCGCGAGTCTGGCTGCCGGCCTTGCGACCGGCGTTGGGGCGCTGCCGGCGCTGTTCTTCAGAAAAGTGCCGGACCGCGTGCTGAACACGATGCTGGGCGGTGCGGCGGGCGTGATGCTGGCTGCGACGTCGTTCTCGCTGATCGTGCCGGGGATCGAGGAAGGCGACAGGCTGTGGCCGGGTTTTGGTGTCTACATCGTGTGCGGCGGGATGCTCTTCGGGGCCGTCTTCCTCGACCGCGCCGACAAGTGGCTGCCTCACGAGCACTTCGGCCTGGGCACCGAAGGGCCCGACAGCAAGCTGCGGAGGATATGGCTTTTCATCATCGCCATCACGATCCACAACTTCCCCGAGGGCCTGGCCGTCGGCGTGGGATACGGCGCCGCCGGCATAGAAGGCGCTGATGCTGCGGGACTCCTGCAAAATGCCAAGGCGCTGGCGATCGGCATCGGCCTGCAGAATATGCCCGAGGGCCTGGCGGTTGCTCTGCCGCTGCTGGGTCTGGGCTACAGCCGCTGGGCCGCCATCGGAATCGCCACGCTCACCGGCCTCGTCGAGCCGGTCGGCGGCCTGTTGGGCGTCGCTGCGGTCGGAATGTTCCATCCGATACTCCCCTTCGGCCTCGCGTTCGCAGCCGGGGCTATGCTCTTCGTCATCAGCGACGAGATCATCCCCGAAACCCACAGCGGCGGACGTGAACGACTTGCAACTTTCGGCGTCATGGTCGGATTCGTAATCATGATGGCAATGGACCACCTGCTGGGATAAGCAATAGGAGGACATGGTATGGGAACGGATAGACGGGAAGTAATTCGTACGGCAATCCTACTGGAACGCGATGGCCAGGACTTCTATTTGAAAGCTGCGGCTGAGGCATCGAACGAACTCGGCCGCGAAATGTTGCGGTCATTCGCAGACGACGAGCAGCGGCACATCGAGTGGCTCGAAGCAATCGTCGAGGGCAAGATCCCCGAAACGGAACCGCCGCAGGAGATATACGACCGCCTTCGCGGCATCTTCGCCGATGCCCCGGACGAGCTTCGCCAGACTGCTTCAGGATCAAGTGACGATATAGACGCCATTCAAGTCGCGATCGGAATGGAAGACAAATCCGTGGCGGCATACGAGAACTGGGCGAAGGATGCAGAAGACGAGGATGTCCGCGAACTGTGCGGCGAGTTGGCGGAATTCGAACGCCTGCATCGCCGGATACTCGAAAACACCATCGAATACCTCGAGAGCACGGGCGACTGGTTTATGCAGGAAGAAGGCTGGATATTCGACGGCGGTTGAGATCGGCGACGCAATATGGTATCCCTGGCTGGTCGTCAGTTGCATTAGTATGATGTAAACACAACGAGGAGAAAAACATGGGAATTCACTTCAACGTAGACGAGATACTGCAGATAGCCGAGCGGATCGAGCGGAACGGCGAGAAATTCTACAATCGCGCCGCCGTGAACGCTCCAGACGAAGCCACAAAGAATATGCTGCTCGACCTCGCCGCAATGGAATCCGTGCATGAGACTACCTTCAGGGAGATGAGGGAAGGGCTCTCGGAACAAGATCGGAAGTCCACCGTCTTTGATCCTGACAACGAGTCCGCGCTCTATCTCCAGGCCCTCGCCGACGGCAAGATATTCAACACGAATGCCGACCCCGCCGAACGGCTCACCGGCAGCGAAACAATACAGGATATCCTCGAGACGGCCATAGGGCTGGAGAAAGAATCCGTCGTATTCTATGCTGCTATGCGGGACGTCGTCCCCGTCAGGCTGGGCAGAGACAAGGTTGACGCCATCATCAAGGAAGAGCTGGGCCACGTTGCATCGCTCAGCGGCCAACTTGCATCACTGAAAAGGTAGTACGGATCGTGAACGGGCCTTTCGAAGCTGTCAAGATCAGCGATAAAGCCTACTGGGTAGGCGCCGTCGACTGGGCCATCCGAGATTTCCACGGATACTCCACCCGCCGAGGCACCACTTACAACGCATACCTCGTCCTCGCCGACAGGTACGTCCTGATCGATACGGTCAAGGCGCCTTTCAAGGACGAAATGCTCTCGAGGATCGCGTCGGTGCTCGATCCTCGGCATATAAGCTACGTGATCTCGAACCACTCCGAAATGGACCACTCGGGCTGCCTTACCGACGTGATCGAGATGCTCGAGCCGGAGAAGGTCTTCGCATCCCCTATGGGAGTGAAGGCTCTCGCGGGGCATTTCGCGAAAACCCGCTCGGGCGAGATCGTGCCTGTTAAGGACGGCGAAAGCCTGAACCTCGGCAACGCCACGCTCACCTTCACCCACACGCCGATGCTCCACTGGCCCGACAGCATGTTTACCTACCTCCCCGAAGATGCCCTGCTCTTCTCGCAGGACGCATTCGGCATGCACCTTGCCGGCGGCCGGCGGTTTGCCGACGAAATAGACGACGAAATCCTGCTGGACGAAGCTGCGAGGTATTACGCCAATATTCTCCTGCCGTTCTCGCCGCTCGTCCTGAAGCTGATCGAGACGCAATACGTGCCCGACGAACGGGCACTGACGCTATGCCGCGAACTCGGCAAGACGATAGCAGAGAAACTTGCGGAGAGGTGCGATGGCTGACGATAGCCTCGAACTCGATGCGCTCTTCACACTCAACTACGGGCTGTATATCCTCTCATCGTGCATGGGTGAACGGTTCAACGGCCAGGTATCCAACACCGTAATGCAAGTGACGGACACGCCGCCGAAGCTGGCTGCCGCCGTCAGTAAAGTAGCCCTCACGCACGAGTTCATATCCGAGAGCGGTGTCTTTGCCGTCACCGTGCTGGCGGAATCGGCGCCTGTGGAACTTATCGGGCTGTTCGGCTTCAAATCCGGCAGAGACGTCGACAAGTTCTCCCAGCTTGCTCACGAGACAGGCTCGACGGGCTGCCCGATCGTCCTCGACCACGCCTTGGCTTGCATCGAGGCCCGGGTAGAACAGACGCTCGACTGCGGAACGCACACGCTCTTCATCGGCGATGTAGTCCACGCCCGACTCCTCGGGCAGGGCAGACCGATGACTTACTCGTATTACAGGGAGGTCCTGGGGGGAAAGACCCCGCCCACGGCTCCCACGTACCAACCGCGCCCCGTTGCAGCGGCCGGAGGAAAGGAGACTTCCGGCATGGCCAGTTACGTCTGCGAAGTTTGCGGCTACGTCTACGATCCCGAGAAGGGCGATCCCGACAACGACATCGCGCCGGGGACGGCATTCGAAGAGCTCCCCGACGACTGGGTCTGCCCCGTCTGCGGAGCCGGCAAGGATCAGTTCGCAGAACAGTAGCAGGGCTGTCGTCATTCCGTCATGCCGGGCAGGCAGCCTCGCCTATGGAGGGGCTATACGCCCCCGCTGCTCCGCAGCGAAGAGCCGGCGCGGAATAGCTGTCCGTCTTGGCCACCTCTTCCAATCGGGCCTCCTCTTCTGCTATAGTATGGTCGGGAGCAGAAAAGGGAGATTGAAGCGATGGCGGATGCGACAGGGCGCCTGTCGATTCTCTGGAAAGCGGCCGCCGTGGTGCTCGCGCTCGTGCTGGGGATCGGCGCGGCGCCGCTTCTCGGCCGGTGCGATGCCTATCACCACCAGGCGCATCCATCCTATTCCGATGCGTCGGTCTGCCGAGCCGAAGTCGACTGCGTGCTGGATGAGAAGGACGGCCTGCTCGACGTGAAAGCGCGCATCCTCTCCGGCGGGCATCGAGGCAGCGTAGTCCGTACGACGCAGCCGGTGAGCTACATGAACGAGCGCGGCAGGCTCGCGGTGGGAGACCGCTGCCTGCTGGTGGTCAGAGATGTGGACGGGGAACTGCACGCAGTGGTGGCATCGCGCGAGCGCGACGGTTTTCTTCTGGGAATGGCCGCCGCGCTGGTCGTCCTGCTCGCAGTGACGGCCGGGCGCAAGGGCCTGGCTGCCGCGACGTGTGTTGCCTGGGCGGTCCTGCTGCTGACGGGGATGTTACTGCCAGCGGTCGTCGAGGGCGCCTCGGCAGCGCTCTGGTGCATTCCGCTGGCCCTGGCGATCTCGCTGCCCGCTCTTCCTGCCATCGGCGGGTTCAACCGCAAATCCCTTTCTGCGATAGCGGGGACGCTCTGTGGTGTGGTGACGGGCGGCGTGCTCGCGTACGGGCTTACCGTGGCGATGCACCTGACGGGCCTCGAGCTCGACTTCGGGCCGCGCGCTCACCTCGATAATCGCCTCTGGTTTGCCGAGCCTCTGCACAACGTCGATTTCGCGAGCCTGCTGGTGGCCGGTATGCTGATCGCCGGGCTCGGGGCGGTGATGGATGTCTCGATGGCCGTGGCATCGACGGTGGCCGAGGTGCGGCGCATGACGCCTTCCGCCGGTCGCGGGGAGCTTTTCCGTGGAGGCCTGGCGGCCGGGCGCGATATTATCGGAATAATGGTGCTCACGCTGGCGATGGTCTACGTCGGCAGCCACTTGATGATGTTCGTGTCGCTCCAGCCGACCGGATGGTCGGACAACTGGATACTGCTGGCCAATTTCGAGGAGATAGCGGGGGAGCTCGTCCGCCTGGCCGCTGCGGCCGTGGGGATGGCTGTGTGTGTGCCTGCCGGGGCGGCGGCCGCTGCTCTGCACTACGCCGGAAGGCCCGCCGAAGAGGATGCCGTTAGTTGATGCTGTTCCGAAAGAAACCCTTTCTGTCCCCGATGATCCGCACCGGACTGGGCGTGCTGGTATGCCTCGTCCTGGCCGGTGTGGTGGACGAATGGACCCTGCGCGGGCACCGACCGGAACCCGGCGACTCCAGCGGATGTACGGTCGCTCGCGTAGTCGCATTCGATGAACCGGCTCTTGAGATTCATGCCGGCTCGGTCGAGCCGCACAGCAAGAGATTCTTCCGCTCGCAGGTTGCGGTCATCCAGCCGTATTTCGGGAGCCACGCAGGAGAACTGCTGGCCGCGAGGAACCTGTTGGGGCCCAATCCGAGCAGCAGCCTCGTTCTCCGGCGAGGCGCGGTTCTCAAGGTGTCGATCGACGACAGCCTCCCGCAAACTGACGTGAAACTGTTGCAGCCGCCGCTTCGGTATCGCTGGGCGCTGCTTGCCGCGATGATCGTCGCAGCGACGGTGATCGTAGCCGCAGGCCGGGTCGGAATGCGGGCGCTGGCGGTGATGACGGGCTCCGGCCTGCTGATGATAATGGTTCTCGTGCCGCTGTTGGCGAAGGGATATCCTCCGGTGGCGGTAACGGGAGCGTTTTGCGTGGTCATGCTGGCTGCTGTCTTCGCCATTTCGGGCAGGATCGACCGCAAGGCCTTTGCGGCGGCCGGCGGTACCGCCGCCGGCCTGGCTGTCGCGGCGGCCGTCATCCTGGCATCCGCCTGGTACCTGCACTTCAACGGCACCGATTCGGTCTCGGGGCGCTTCCTCGCATGGACCGCCGGCAGGCGCAATATCGACTACGACTACTCCGGCCTGCTCGTGGCGAGCATGCTCGTGGCGTTCTTCGGGCTGGTGATGGATACCGCCATGACCATCGCAACCGGCGTTGCCCAGGTGAACGCCGCTCGACCGGGGCTTTCTCGAGGGGACGTCTTTGATGCCGGAATGAACATATCAAGGGACATCGTAGGTACGATGGTACTCACCCTGGTGTTCGCTTTTGTGGGCCTGAGGCTGCCGGTGATGCTCCTGCCGGCCGCACTGGGGGTCTCACCGGCGGAAATGGTCAACAGCGAAGCGGGGGCGTCCGAGATACTCCACGTTATTGCCGGGGCGATTGCGTTGACCGCGACAGGCCCGGTTACGGCCACGATTGCGTCGATAGTGGCCTTGTGGAAGCCCGAATCGCGGCCCGCTAAGCGCGAAACCGCTGCAAATGTGGAGCAGCCTTTCCAGGCTGCTGATTTATTGCATTGGCAGGCTGAAAGCCTGCCCCACGTCTGGCCGAAAGCCGCAGCAATCGTGGCCGTGATCGTCATAGCAACGGGCGCGGGCGCGTGGTGGCGGCTGCGCAGCGAGCGTCTCGCAGCCTGCACGATCCCCTCCCTCGACGGCGACGTTGCCTCGCTGCTGGCCGACGCCGCCGGGAACCTCTGCAAGGGGAAGACAGGCCCGGCGCTCCTCGCACTATGGGCCGCCAGAGATCGGGACCCCGCCAGGACGGACGTGAGAACGGACCTTGCGTATGCGTACATGTCGGAGCGGTGGATCGTCCAGGCGCGTCGTGAAGTGCAGGCTGCCCTCGCGGCGGGGGCCGATGACGCCAAGACGCATTACGTGGCGGGAGTAGTATGGATATGGGCCGACAAGGTTGATCTTGCCGCTCGGCATCTGCGTCGCGCCGCCGAACTGGCCCCGGACAACACGGCCATCCGCGATGCCCTCGAGCAGCTCGTCGGGCAGTGAGACTGCACCTTCGCTGCCGAGGGAAGGCTTCAGACTTCAGGTCCTGGGGCCTGAGGCCATCTTCAAAGAGGCGAGGCACCGGGGCGAATGCTCAGGAGGGGCGATTCATTAAAATCGCCCTTCTAACGAATACCCATTCGTAACCGACGTTGCTGAAAGCAGCCCCTCCCGAGCCGGCGCCTCGCCAATTTGTATGATTAAACCGCCGCAGCCGTATGCGGCTCACGTTATTGTTTATCTCCCGCCTCGCCGGCCTTCAGCGGCTTGGTGAGGAGCTTGAAAAAGGCCTCGTGATCCCCGGGCAGCGAGTGCGCGCGATACTGGACTATGCCGTCGGTGTCGATCCCGATTAGCGTGGGGATGCCGCGCACGCCGTATGTGCCGGCCACCTTGGCGTCGGTGTCGAGCAGAATGTAGTAGTTTATCGACTTGTCCTTGACGAACCGCTTGATTATGCGCTTGTTCTGGCGGATATTAACGCCGAAGACGAGCACGCCTTTCTTGCGGCTGGCGGCGGCGAGTTTCTTCACGTCCGGCACCTCGGCCATGCAAGGCGCGCACCAGGTGGCGAAGAAGACGAGCACGGCACCGCGCTTGCCTTTCAGGTTGCTCAAAGTGAGCGATTTCCCGTCGTGCGTCTTGAGGGTGAAATTACTTGCGGCCTTGCCGACGGTATTCGCCTCGGCGATCGGAACGATCAGAAGCACCGAGGCAACGGCCAACAGCAGTATACCAGTTTTCTTCATCATCCATCTCCTCCTGGTATCGACCAGGGTGTTGAACCTGCGTCAGTCTAAAAACTCATCGCCTCCGAAGTCGCTCTCGGCCGCGGGGCTGGGAGTCTCGTCAATTACTTCCTTCACAACGCCTTCCGTGCCGGCAAGGAGCCGCGCAAGATCAGGGAAGTTAGTCGCCTGGCCCACGTATATCAGCAGCAGGCTCGAACCGGCTAACACCAGCATTGCGAAACCTTTCTTGATAGTTACCATCCACCGGCCCGACTTCGGAAGGCGTGACAGCAGCCCGGCAAAAATTCCGCACAGCAGGATGAGAGTTCCCTGTCCCAGACCGAAGAGGAACAGCTTCAGCCCGCCGGTGAGGGCCTGGTAGACGAAAGCAATCCCTTCAGCCTGCTCCAGTGTTGTAGATACTGCAACTATGATGATCGCGAGGATCGGTCCGACGCACGGCCCCATGACGAGCCCGCTCACGCCGCCCACAATAAAAGCGCCGAGCAGGCCCCGCTGGCCCGTACTTGCTGCACCGAGTTGCTGCACGAACCCCGGAACCGGAAACAGGAAGACGTCCATCAGGTAAAGGCTCATCAGAATGAAGAACCACGCGATCGCGAAAACCGCCCAGCCGTTGGCCCATATTGACCCAAACTGCATGCCTACGGCGGCGAAAACCGTTCCAACTACGGCGTACACGAAGGCCAGCCCCAGCACCAGTGAGATGCTCAGGAACAAGCCGCGCCACTTGCTGCCGCCGGCCGCATTGCCGATGTACCCAACTGTTAGCGGCAAGACGGGATACGTGCACGGGGTAAAGCTCGCCACTACGCCTCCGGCGAACGCGAGGATGTATACCAGCACCGAACCCGAGGCGACTGCTTCGCGGAGCATATTTGTCAGCCATTCGATCATAGTATTGTCTCGCGAGCTTGATGCCCTGTACCAGTTCTCCCTTCGCCATTATAACTGATAAACAAATCAGAGGCAAGAACCGTGCCGGAAATGAGTCTGTATCCAAATCGTGGTGTATGCAGGACAACCGTGCTCCAGAGGCAATGGATGTCTTCAACCAGAATCGCATGCAAGCTGATTCCTGGCCGCTTAGCGGCCACGGTAAAGAGCCTCTCCATAGGCGGGCAGGCTGGGGTGACGCGAAGCGGAACCCCCGGTAACCGTGCCAAAAAGCGCAAGAGCCCCGAAGGGGCGACGGCCGAATGCTGCAAGCGCCGTGCTCTCAGTCGTCCAGCTCGATCACCGAGATCGTGTGCGGGGCGTCGTGGACGTTATCGCCCAGTGTGAGGTCGATGTTCGCGACGTAAAGCCTGTTGCCCCGGATGCAGACTTCGGAGCAGCGGTCGAGCTTGCCGCCCGTGCCGTCGGTGTTGCCGTTCTTGGCGATTGTCCTGACCTTGCCCGTCTCGTGGTCGATCTTATGGACGGCGTTGCCGAGGAAGTCGGCGACGTAGATGTCGGCGGTCTCAGGATGGATCTTGAGGCCGTCGCAGCTCAGCATTCCCGATCCTTCGGCGAATATCTGCTGCTTGACGACTCCCCCGTTTTTGTTGAACGTACACTTGATGAGCTGTGCATCGCCGAAGTTGCAGAAGAACATATTGCCGGCCTTGTCGAAGCCGAGGCCGTTGGCGCCCACCTGCTGGTCCTTGTTCCACGTATAGGCCCTTGCGATCAGGTGCTTGTCCTTCCCGTGGCGTTCGAGCCTGATGGGCCTCTCCCCTTGCAGCTCTGAGATCTTGAACCGGTACACGCCGCTGAGCAGCGGGTATACGTTCGGGTCGAGCATCGTTTCGGTCACGTAGACGCTGTCGCCGTGGCAGGCAACGGCGTTCGACATGACGAAGCCGACGACGACCGGTTCGCACTTTACGGCTTTGCCGTTCTTCATGACAATCCTGAGCAGCCTCGACTTGTATTCCTCGGTGCCGAATCCCTGGTTGTCGGCGACGTAGAGGTTGCCGTCGGAGCCGATGTCGATGCCGAGCGGGCCGGGCTTCTTCGTCTGGGGGTGCAGCGGCACCGAGAAGAGCTCGACCAGCTTATCATCCGGGGTGATCTTCACTATCTTGGGGGGATGCTTGTCGTTGCCGAAGTTCGGGCAGCAGAGGATGATGTTGTTGTCGGCATCGAGGGTCATTCCGTCCGGGGTGTTGTATTCCTCCGGCAGTTCGACCGCCAGCTTCGGCGTCTTCAGGCCTATGCATCCTGATGCCAGGCCGGCAACAGCCAGCACGACGGAGCATCTCACGGCAAGGCCCGGCAATCTTCGTCCATTCTTTCCAGTCATCGCGAACTCCTTTCAAGCACAGAGGGTCCATGTCGGCGCCTCGTCAGAGGGCACCAACCACAATCACTTCAACCATTTATCAATACCGGCGGAGGGCCGTCATTCAGCCGTCTCCGCCGCCTTCTCGAGCTTCTCGCCTTTCCGGCGGAAGAGATAATCGATAATCAGGGCCGCAACCAGCATCGCGCCGAACCATCCGACGCCGAACGTCCAGATGGCCCAGGGCTCATAGTTCCCGAAAGGCTTGGCGATGTCCTTCCCGGCGGCGCGGTCGAGCAAATAGACCAGCAGCGCGGGGATCACGAGCTTGATATCGAAGTCCAGCCAGTGCAGATCGAGCCATACGAGCATGATGCCGCCGAGCATCAGCAGGCGTGCGAGGCCGACGCCAATGTGGCTGAGGGAACTACCTCCAGTAGAAACATCCGCCTGCCACAGGCCGTACCACGTAAGCGCGAGGACGATGGTTATGAGCAGGCGCATGAGCAGATTCGTCTGTGCCGGGAAGCGCAGGCCGGGGGTGTCGTCGAGGTGCGCCCGCAGACGCTTCGCCGTGAATATCCAGCCCACGATGATGCACTCCAGCAGCACGATGGTCACCAGGCCATACTCGAGGCAGAAGTGGTCGAGAATCTCCAGAATATATAGCCCGCAATCGAAGCAGAACACGAGCGCCAGGGCAAATGCGATCAGGCACAGGACGGTCGCGAGCGTCTTCCGCGTCACGTTGAAGCGGTCGGTGATGGCCGAAGTGAACGCCTCGACGATCGAGATTGACGAAGAGAGACCCGCTATGACGAGCGCTGCGAAGAAGAGCACTCCGAAGATGCGCCCGCCGGGGATGTCGTTGAGCACGAGTGGGTAAGTTACGAAGATCAACCCGGGCCCGCCCAGGCTCGGCGCTCCCTTAACGTTCTTCAAGTCGGTGATATTCTCCACGCCATGCAGGTGGCCGATATAGCCTATCGTGGCGAAAACCGCCAGCCCGGCGAAGATGCTGAACGCACAGTTGCCGATCGATGTGACGAGCGCGTTGGCGGGTATATTCGAATCGTCGGGAAGATAGCTGGCATACGCTATCATTATGCCGAAGCCGAGCGATAGGGTGAAGAATATCTGAGTGAATGCGGCGATCCACACAGCCGAATCGTTCAGCTTGCTCAGCCCCGCCTTGAAGTTCAGATAGTAGCTCAGCCCGTTGCCG
Source organism: Planctomycetota bacterium (assembly GCA_030614245.1). GTDB lineage: Bacteria > Planctomycetota > PUPC01 > JABMSA01 > JAUWKK01 > JAUWKK01. Next base: position 12,226 of record JAUWKK010000004.1, read on the forward strand.
GCGCCCTCGAACTGAGTGCACGACCACAGCACCAGCGCACCGAGGATCACCACCAGCAGCGGGATGAACACCTTGTTGGCTCGCTCGATCCCGCGAGCGATTCCTTTGAAGCAGATCAGCCAGTTGAAGACCCACACGGCGCCAAGCGCAAGGAATACTTGCCACCGAAACGCCGCCCATTCCAGCCGGATCGGTGCTTGCATGACACCTTCAGCCACCTCGACCTTTTCAAGATTCCCGACGAAGTTATTGAAGTATGTGGCCGTATCCGCACCCCATGCCAGGGTGAACGACTTGAACAGGTAGCAGACGCACCATGCGATCACGACGCTGTAGTAGACGACGATGCCGAACATTACGAACGTGACGGCCCACCAGCCGATCCACGAGAAGCGCTTGTCGATCCGCCCGAGCGCGCGCGGCGCGGCGCTTTTCATGTAATGGCCCAGGCCGAACTCGAGCATCATCAACGGCACGCCCACGACGAACAGCGCCACGAAGTATGGAATCAGGAACGCCCCGCCGCCGTGCTTGTAGCACATGTACGGGACGCGCCAGATGTTGCCCAGCCCGATCGCCGAGCCCATCGCCGCCATCAGGAACCCGATCCGAGAGCCCCATTGCTCGCGCTTCTGCTCCGCCACTGCCGACTCCTTCGGTCAACCGGATTGCACAATCAGCATCAATCACGGGATTGTAAAAGCTTGGTGGAAGGCGCGTCAAGGTTTTTTTGGCCCGAATGTGGAGCAGACTTTCCAATCTGCCCATAAATCGGCAGTCCATGCCGTAGGCAGGCAGGCTCGACAGGCTGCCCTTCAATCGTTCTTCTCCGGCCTCATCTCCTTTCGCCATGTTTTGTGCAGGATGGCGCCGGCGATCTCGTCGTGACAATCGCCGTGGAGGCCGTCTATCAGCAGGACGTTCGAGCCGTCGCGCTCAATGCGAATGAGCAGCATTCCGCCGGCGCCGCTATCGGCGATGATGTATTCAATCATCGCCACCGTCGCGCCGCCTTCGATCACGGCCTGCACGGCCGCCGAGCAGTCGTCCTCGCCCTCATACCTCTCGGTCAGTTCCTTGATATTGAAATGCTGATCCTGCAGCGCGTGGGTCAACTTGTGAGCGATTATGCCGTCATCCTGATCGGCGAAGGCCGATCCATCCCTGCGGATGAGGAAGAGCTTCTTATCATCCGGGTCATACAGGCCCGCGATCTGCTCGCCGAAGAGATCGAGGTAGAGCCGGTGCAGATCGGTCCGCATCGGGATCAGCCCCAGCTTGCCCAGAACGAGCCGCTGCCGCTCGACCTCCTTCGGCGTCAGTTCCTCGCGCAGCTTCTTCGTGAGCACGGTCTTCAGTTCGGCAACCGTCAGGACGTTTACATCGATCGGCTCTTTGAACTCGAGGCCGCGCACTTTCTCCTGGCGCTCGGCGACGCGCTTGACCTCGGCGGTGAACTCCGCGTCGTTCGAGTTCACTTCCACACCCAGGAGCAGTGCCGCAATAAGCATCATTGTCGCAGTCATCGTCACCATCTCAGGGGCCCGGCGGACGGAGCAACTACCCACCATGGCCGCTTTATGCTTACATTTCTCTCCGGCTGAGCGACGGCATCGACTTGTAAAGGATGCGCATCATGCTCTTGAACAGGTCGAATGGATTGATCCCCGGCACAGGTTTGGGGGTCCATTCGGGCTTCATGGGGAACTTGAAGTCCTCCTCGCCAACCTTCTCGTTGATGGCCAGCCGTGTCACGTCAAACACGAGCCGCTCGCCGCCTTCGCCGGTCGCAAGCCGAAATGCCACGGGAGTGAACTTCTCGTCGAGATCGTACTGCATCTCGGTGACGCGCCGGCCTTCACGGGGGATGAGCTGTATCGTCAACTGCTTGCCGCCGTCGCGGTCGGTCACTTTCAGATGAAGGCCAATTTTTGTCAGTTTCTCAAAGAGGTACGCCGGCGCCTCGGGCGGGATGTCCAGCATCTCCTTTTTTTCGTCTCGACTGCCCATAGCCATGGCCATACCGAAATTCATCTTGTCGGAGCCCTCGACCGGTGAGAGCGTTATCGACGGCCGAGCGTAGAGGTCTTTCCGTATGCTGTGAATCGCGACGGACGAGCCGCTGAAGTGGAGCCAAAGCCCGGTCGGGTTTTGCGCCCATGTCAGGCCGCCTTCTGTCGTGTGCAAGTCGACCATCATGCGCCCATCCTCGGCAAAACGTGCATCTGCACGCATCACGCGGCCAGCGCCCTTCGAATCGACCGCGACCGAGAACTTCAGGCTCTCGAACTTCCCGTCCGCCAGCAACTCCCCGAGTCGTTCCAGCGACTTCGCCAGCACCTCGGACGCATCCGCGTGCCCGTCGATCCAACTGCGCCAGCGCCTGACTGCGGAGGCACGAGGATCGTCGGCGTGTTTCTGCAGGAACTCGTCGTAGCAGGGCGTCGCAGCCTCCGCGCCTTCCGAACGCCACAGACACTCCGCCAGCCAGAACAGCGTGTCGGCATCGGGCCCGGCATCCAGCAGCTTGCGATAGTGCCCTATCGCCTTCTCCGGCCTGCCCAGGCAGCGCCATGCGTCCGCCAGCTTTCTACGGCACTTCGGAACCTCCGTCGCCGTCGGGACCTTCCGCACGTACGGCCCGGCCAAGTCAACCACAACATGCGGCCGCTCCTCCTTCTGACCGCTCGTGTCTTCCATTAACTCCTCGAGTGCCTGGGGCGCCTGCTGGATCGGCTTCGAACGCGCGGCGGCCAGCTTCGCATACTGTTTCGCGGCAGACTCCTCGGCGAGGGTCGTCAATACCTTGTCACCTTCATCGAGCCTGCCCGCCAGAGTCAGGCAGACTCCGTGCCGATACCGGGCCGGATACGCCTTGGGATTCCGCGTCATCACGACGCCGTACAGCTTCGCGGGCCATTCGTACAACTTCGGATCATCTGCATTGCGCGCGACATCGTACGCGAGATCGCCCATCCGGCGTACCAACTCCTCCGAGAGATGGCAATTCAACGACAGGTCCGACCATATCGTCTCGGGATGCTGTTTTATCAGTTCCCGATGCGCGGCCACGGACTCTTCCATCTTTCCCTGAAAGACCAGCAGGCACGCCAGCTTGTAGCGGGCCTGGGGCACATACTTCGACTTAGGATGCTCGGTGACGAACACCCGGAACATCTCGACGGCCTGATCGACATTTCCCTCGAGAAACGCCCCATCAGCCTTGCGAAAGGCGCGCCCGTCACCGCCCAGCCCGGGCAGGGCCGACAGCGACATCCCCATCAACAGCGTGACCACACACGTACAAGACATTCTAAAGTCCTCCGCTATAGACCTCACGCAAGGTATTCAACTCGCCGGCCCGATATGATACAGCCACTGCGCCACCCGGTCAAGCACGACGATGATATTACCGTGGAAGGTGGAAGGTTTCTTGTCATTCTGCCTGCCCGCCTGCCCGCCTGTAGAGGGAGTGGAACCACAGATAAAAGCACCCTCCGGGCTATGGCAGGGATAAACACAGATAAGGTGGTCTATACGACGAGACGGGCCGTGTTCTCATTATCTGTGTTAATCGGGTGCCTGTCCGCTTCAGGAAGGCGCGGCTAACCGAGGACGGTTGACCGTGGCACCCGGGATTGGCTTGCAGCCCCGTAAGGGGCGAAGTAGAACAGCCCACGGCAACGCCGTGGGTATGGTTGAGTAGTGACATCTCAGCCCCAAAGGGGCGGAGTAGTGCCGGGAATCGGCAGGCCTGCCGGAAACAGCCTCATCCCCGCCATGGCTGGATTGCGCGAGCAGTGCAGCTTTGATTCCATTCGTTAGAATCTTCCCAATGTGATCTGTGCTTGAGCAGAACTCCGGCACTTGCAGCCGCCCACCGCGCCTTGCGTCAGGCGCGAATTCGCAAGGTGCGCCGCGCGGGGACTGCGCGAATAAGACCTCATCGGCTATCGGCCAGGCTTGACAAGCCGCCCCGCTCGTGCATAATGCAGTTCGCTGGGCGACCGGTAATTTCTCTCAGTCCGTAGACTTCAGGGAGTATTCTCGATGACCTTTGGCGAAGGAAAAATCTGGTACGACGGTAAGCTAGTTGATTGGGCCGACGCAACGACGCACGTCATGTCGCACGTGCTGCACTACGGCTCGTCGGTGTTTGAGAGCCTGCGCTGCTACCAGACACCCGAGGGTGCCTCGGCGTTCCGAATGAAAGCTCATATCCAGCGGTTCTTCGACTCAGCAAAGATATACCGAATGGACCTCGGCATGACGAGGGACGAGCTCGCTGACGTGATCATCGAGACGATCCGGGCCAACGGCCTCAAACAGTGTTACGTGCGCCCGCTCGCTTTCCGAGGATTCGGCGAGATAGGCGTCAATCCGCTCAACAACCCCATACACGTGGTGATCGCGGCTTGGGACTGGGGCCCGTACCTGGGCGAAGATGCACTCGAGAATGGCGTTCACGCCATGACCGCCTCCTGGAGCCGGGTCGCACCCAACACGCTGCCGGCTCTCGCCAAGGCCGGCGGCAATTATCTTAACTCGCAGCTCGTCAAGATGGACGCTATCGTCTCGGGCTACGCTGAAGGGATCGTCCTCGATGTCAGCGGCCTGGTGTCGGAAGGCCCCGGCGAGAACATCTTCCTCGTCCGCAACGGCGTGGTATACACCCCGCCGACGTGCGCGTCTATCCTGGCCGGTATTACCCGCCACAGCATCATAGTGATATGCCGCGACCTCGGCCTGCGCGTTACGCAGCAGGGCATCCCGCGCGAGGCCCTTTACGTCTCCGACGAAGTCTTCTTCTCCGGCACCGCCGCTGAAGTTACGCCGATCACACATATCGACCACATCATCATCGGCGATGGTGCCTGCGGGCCTATCACAAGGCGCGTCCAGGAGAGATTCTTCAGCATCGTGCGCGGCGAATTCCCGGACAAGCACGGCTGGCTGACGCCCCTGCCCGCCTGAGTGTGTTGGCCTGTAACGCCGGCTTGGGTGTTGGGGATCGCACCCACTGGCCACTGATCACTGATTACTGACCACTGATCACTGGCCACCCTGCCCCATCATCACCCGCAACTGCGCCTGCACACAACGGGCGAGGCCTTTGGTGTCGTAGCCGCCTTCGAGCATTGCCACCACCCGCCCGTCACACAACTCGCCCGCGAGCCCCAGGACGATCCGCGTCATCTCGGCATAGCCCTGCTCGGTCACGCGCATCCCGCCGAGCGGGTCGTGTTCATACGCGTCGACGCCGGCCGATATCAGGATGAAATCCGGCTTGAACTTCTTCGCCGCTTTCGGGAGGGCGTCGCGGAAAGCCTTGAGCCATTCGTCGTTCGACGTCCCCGCCGGCAGCGGGACGTTGATGTTCGTTCCCAGGCCTTTGCCTTCGCCCCGCCGGTCGGCCGATCCCGTTCCGGGATAGAAGAACGGCCCGCGATGAATGCTGAAGTACAGCACGGTCGGGTCGTCATAAAACGCCGCCTCGGTGCCGTTGCCGTGATGCACGTCCCAGTCGATGATGAGCACCTTCTTCAATTCGTACCGGGACTGGATGTATTTGGCGGCTATGGCGACATTGTTGAAAACACAGAAGCCCATTGCCCGCCGCCGCAGCGCGTGATGCCCCGGCGGACGAAGCGCGCAGAAGGCGTTGCGGACTTTCTTCGCCATTACCGCATCGACTGCTCTCAAGGCGCCGCCGGCGGCCAGCATCGCCACGCGATAGGTATGCTCGCAGGCACGTGTATCGCCCTGGTCGAGCAGCCCGCCGCCTGCCTCGCTTATGCGCTTCACGGCGTCGATGTATCGGCGGTCGTGGACGGTCTCGACCCATTTCAGTTCGACCGGGGAAGGCTCGATATGCACGAGCTTCGGCCACAATTCCCGCTTGAGCCGTGCAACGATTGCCTCGAGCCGCTCGGGTTTCTCCGGGTGGCCGGGTGTCATCACGTGCTTGAGAAACTCGCCGCTGTAGACAAAACCCGTACGCCGCTGTGCCTGCTCGCCGGCCATGCACCCGACAACAAGACACCACGACAGCACTATAAGGCAGATGAGCGAAAGGGAAGACATGAATGGTCCAATGTACGCGGCAACACTACAGACACGCCGGTGACGCCTGCTCGGAGAGATGCCCGCTGCCACTGTCACTGCTTGCTCGGCTGCATGCGCTCGATCTGTTTCTTGACCAGCGGGTAGGTTCTGCTCTTCGGGTCGATCTCGATGGCCCTGTTAATGCTTGTGAGCGCCTCGTCAAACCGTTTGAGTCTTTTCAGCACGTTGGCCTGAAGAGAAAAGTACCTGGCCTCGTCGGGCTTCAGTTTACAGGCATTCTGTGCGAGCTTGAGGGCTTCTTCCAGATTGCGGCCCAATTGCAGGTAGAGATTTGCCAGATTGGAGCAGTGCCCCGGATTGTTCGGTTCCTTGGCGAGTTTCGCCTTGTAGCTTGCTTCCTGGCGTTTGGTCAACTCCTCGTATTTGTCCTTTTTGCCCGCTGACCGATAGAGCGAGGCGAGCAGTCGCTGGGTGTATTCGCTGTCGGGGTCGATTTTCAGGGCTTTCTCTACGGCAGCAATGGCCTTGTCGGGCTGCTTGTTCGTCCTGTACGCCGAACCGATGGATTGATACAGCCTGGCGTTGTCGGGAGCATCCTTGACGCATTGCTCGTACAGCGGCAACGCTTCGGCATATTTCCGCTGAGCCATCAGGCAATTGGCAAGGTAGTATCGCGCCTCCACGTGGCCGGGGTTCTGCTTCAGGAAGACAGAGAGCATCTTTTCGGCACCATCGTAATCACGCTTGAAGTAAGCCTGCCTTGCAACTTCGACTTTCTTGCTCGCCGGCGAGTTGGGAAACCGCGGCGTCCTCGGCAGCGGCGGCTTGCTGTAAGGCGTCGAAAGCCGGCTCCGCGGCCTGGTTCTGCCGCGATATCGAGTTGACGGCCGGCTCGGCTTGCTGGGAGGCGTTGTGTACTTCCGCGCGGGCAGTTTCTTGTGGTGGGAGCGGGGTGGAGGGGCCGTCGAACCTTCCAGTCCGGGACTCAGGTTGACGCCATCCTCGCTAGTCAACAGTTCGCTGTCGCGGAACCTTTTGAGCGCGTCCCTCAGCGTCGCCCGGTATACCGGGCTGGCCAACTGATCTTCGTAATCTCCACGCGCGAATATCATGTGGCAAACAATCACGGCGGTCACTACAACTATGCTCAATTTGACTACGCGCATTGCATTGTCCTCCATATTGAGTGGCCAGTGTTCAGTGTTCAGTGGCCAGTATCATGAGTCTTCACTGCTTACCGCTTACTGCTTACTGGTTACTGCTCATTGGTATTATAGCCCATGTTCGGGCCAGCCGCAACAGTGTTCTTTTTATTATCGGCTGTTGCCCGACCTGGGAGCAGTCATAGAAGTGTTTGCTCCCGCGCGGGTTCAACCCCCCGCCGCACCTGCACATTCTGGCCGGCTGTCGTGAAAGAGCATTAGAAACACCACCAGAGCGAAGAGTGCGATCCCTGCGTGGCTCCCGAGCATAAAGGGATCATCGCCGGCCTGTCGGAGCCACCCCGCCAACTGGGTGCCGGCAGCGAAGCCCAAACCCATCACAACTGCCGAGAATATGCCCTGAGCGCTGGATCGCAGATGATCGGGCGCCTCACGGTTAATGTACGTCACACTCGACACGAGCACCGCGCTCAATGTGAGGGCGTGGAGCGTCTGAGTGCACAGCACAACTGCCCACGGCGGCTCGAACGACAGAATCCCCAGCCGCAACACAACCCCCGCCAGGCCCGCCGCAAGCAGCCCCTTCACGCCGATCCGGCGCAGTATACTTCTCGCGTAATACATCACGAAAATCTCGAAGAACGTCCCAAGCGCCCACACTGAACCGATCAGGTGAACCGGAACGTCCCGCCGCTTGAGGTAGTGGCTGAAAAACGTGTAGTATGCCGCCATCGACATCCAGGACAGGAATGTACACAGCGTGAGAACTATGACGGGAAAGCGTCTGAAGATGACAAAGCCCCGCAGGCCCACCTTTCCACGCCGCAGCGGCGGACACTCGGGGATGCGCAATGCCGCACAGCACGCCAGAACGCCGCACGGGATCAGCAAGGCGAAGAACCAGCGAAGCTCTTGAGGGCAAAAATACATCGGCAGGCCCGAGGCCACCGTGCAGATGATGAATCCTATCGATCCCCACAGGCGCAGCCGTGCATAATCGTGAGACGACCGCGCGACATACTTGAACGTCGCACCGTCAACAAGCGGCACCACCGGAGCATAGAAGAACGCGAACACACCCACCAGCGCCAGCGCGCCGGCATAACTCGGACGCACCACCAGCAGCGAGATGCACACTATCGAGGGCGCAAGAGCGCCGGCGATCAACAGGCGCGGCTTCTTTACGGCATCGCTTGCAGCACCCCACAACGGCGGCGCCACAATCCGCATCAGCGGCAGCAGCGAAGCGAGCACCCCCACCCGCACATCGTCAAAGCCCAGAGTCTCGGTGAAGAACAAGTTCAAATACGGCATGAAACAGCCGTAGACACCGTGGCCGAAGAAGTAGAGAGCCTTCAGCCGGCGGTCACCGTAGCGATAGCACGCGGGCATGAGCGGCGGATCGGCCGCAGATGCTGGGTCCAAGAGCCGCTTCCATTCATATTATAATGAGCCGGCAGCGGCTGATCGCACCAACCACCGCCGGCTTGCTGTCGTCAAAGGGCCCGCGCTCAGTTGTCGCGCAGGTTCTCGAGCAGAATCTTGCCGGCGGAGATATCTCCGAACCGGTCGTCGCCCGCCTCGCGCTCGATTGTCAGCGGCCCGGTGTAGCCGATCTCTTTCAGCTTCGCAATGTAATTCGGAATCCCCACTTCGCCCTGGCCCAGCGGGACCTCCGTGCCCAAGCTGCCTTTAGCCTCCGGTGACAAGCCGTCCTTGCAGTGCACGTGCACGATGTAGTCCTCGAGCACTTCCATCGCCTCGATGGGATCACCGGAGCCGTAGAGGATCATGTTCGCCGGATCGAAGTTGATCTTCAGATTGTCGGCGCCGACTGTTTCGATGAACTCGACCATGGGCTTTGCGGCTTCCTGGCCGGTTTCCATCCCGAAGGTGATGCCGCGAGCCTTGCAGTATTCGCAGATCTCCTTGATAGTCGCCACGAGCGCAGAGTATGCGTCGCACGAAGCATCCTCGGGTATGACCCCGATGTGGGTCGTCAGAAGGCTCACGCCCAGCTCGACGGCCACGTCGGCGTGCTTCCTGGTCAGGTCGAGCCGTTCGCTCACCGTCTCCGGATTCGTCAGGCCGACGGTTCGCCCGACCGTCGCTATATCGGCATAGCTCTCGCCCGGATACCATGCGCACAGAGCGCTCACCTCCAGCCCGCTCTCCTTCACTGTGTTGATGTAATCCTCACGCCCGGGGCCATCGAGCACGTCATCCGGGGGCGATCCGAGCTGAACGACCTTGATGCCGAGCTCCTTTGCCTTCGCCAGCGCCTGCCCGGTATCGGCTATGCCCAGCGATGACAGAAAAACGCCTACTTCCATCTTGTCCATCAGTCTACCTCCATAATTATTACCACAGGACCGTTTGCAGCAGCATTTCGGGTGCCACGGTCAACTGCCTTCAGTTGGCCGTGCTTGGGCCACGTCCAAGCTTCGCTTGAACGTGCCACCCATGCAGCAGCATTCTATCAGGCTCTCAGGCTGAGTCAATCCCGAAGAATCAAAAAGAAAGGTCCTGCCATCCGACTGCGAGCCCTCGGGACCGTTTTCCAGGGGCGGCACGCATTAGTTTCGATTCGTGGTAGACGCCCTTCTCGCCTGCCTTGCCGCAACTCTCCTGATATTCCTCTTGCCATGGCCTGCATTCGGTGTAGAATACACTCGGTCACAATCAATATTCAGTGGCCAGTGCTGTGGCTGGGGAGTTGTTTTTCGCTGCGAAGCAGCGGAGGTATATAGGCTGGGGCTTCAGCTCCAGTTGATGAGCGAAACAAAACGAGCCGCCCTCAAGGGGCGGAGCAAAAACGAGCCGGGCCCCTTCAGGGCACAGATATTATGCGACCTGATGCCTGGGGCTCAAGCCCCAGCCTGCCCGCCTATGGAGAGGCTTTATCCCGTGGCCGCTACGCGGCCAATCCAGTGGCGAAGGTATAATGGGAGTTTCCGCCAGATATTTCATTGTTCAGTATCATGATTCTTCACTGCTTACTGCTTACTGATAACTGATAACTGCTTTAGGCTTCTTCGAGGTGAACATTGTCGAAGAGACGGCTATCGAAGCGAAAGCGGCGCGCGGTTGAAAGCGAACTGCAGAAAGCCGGCGGCCGCGGCCGGGGCGTCAGGCGCCTTGGCGGCGCGCAACGCGCGGAACCGGCCAAGCGCGTTCGCGACGGCGATGTGACGCTGACTGACCGCTATCGCGCCGTGCAGGATTCGGAAGACGCCGAATTATTCGAGAAGGTCGGCGAGAAGATGCGCCGCCGTGCGTCGAAGCGCAAGGATACCGAACTGCGCCAGGCCATAGCCGAAAAGGCCCTCGATCTCGCAGCCGGGCGACCCATGCCCGAGCACTGGCACCGTGGGATAGTCACGCAGCTCGTGTCGAAGGGCTGCATCGTCGATTCCGATAGCGCAAGCGTCAATTGCTCGCTGCGCGGGTCGCTGAAGGAATTGCAGACGGGCGCGGCCAATCCTGTCGCCGTGGGCGACTTTGTCTGGTATGAACCGCAGTCAGACGGCACAGGGGCGGTCGAAGTTGTCGAACCACGCACCACGAAGCTGTCGAGGCCGACGCCCAGGCACAGGAAGCTCGAGACCGTCGTAGTCGCGAACGTCGAGCTGCTCGTGATAGTATCCTCACTGCGCCGGCCCGGACTCAAGCTCGGGTTGATCGACCGGTATCTCGTTGCGGCCGAGCGAAGCGGAATGGATGCGGCAGTGTGCATCAACAAGATCGACCTCGCCGATGAGGGCCATGCGGTGCCAACACTTGATTTTTACGGGGAGCTGGGGTATAAGGTAGTTTACACGTCGGCGGTGCGAGGCGACGGGCTGAATGAGTTTCGAGCGCTTCTGTCGAGCCGCACGAGCGTGCTGGCCGGCCATTCGGGCACGGGTAAGTCATCGCTGATCAACGCGATTCAGCCGGGAATGAAGCTGAAAGTCGGCGACATCTCGCACAGCAGCAGTAAGGGGCGTCACACGACAAGCTCGATTACGCTGCTGCCGCGGGATTTCGGTGGGTATGTGGTCGATACGCCCGGCATCCGGGCATTCGGGATGTGGAATCTGCATCGCGAAGAGCTCGAGATGTTCTTCCCCGAGATCGCCGAGCGGACCGAACGCTGCCGCATGCGCAACTGCTCGCACATTCACGAGCCCGACTGCGAGGTGAAGATGGCGCTCGAAGCCGGTGAAATAACGGCCCAGCGCTACGAAAGCTACGTGAACATATACAACTCGCTGAGCCGTGGCGCCACCTGGCACAGCTACGACTGAATTCTGAGCCGTACTTCTCACAGTGGCTGACCTGCATCCGGTTGGCTGCAAGATGATGGCACAGCGCAGAACGGGACGCGGCAATGCCGGGAGTTGCAAGATGCTTTTCTCCGGCGGCTCTCATCATTCATAGTCTCTGGGCCTTTTTCTACTTGACTCGCCGCGTAACCGGCCTAGAATGGTTGTCATGAAAGGGCGCATTACAGTTCCGCTTCTGCTGTTCGCATTGGGTCTGGCCCCGTCCAAGCCGGCCGAGGAAGAAACGGCCGCGCCCGCGGAAGCGGCGGCCTCCGACAAGGTTGTCTACGTAATTACCCTGCACAAGACAATCGACGCTGGGCTTGTATACTCGGCGCGCAGGCGCGTCGCCCAGGCGAAGCGCGATTTATATGATCTCGTGATCTTCGAGATCAACACCTACGGCGGATTTGCCATCTCCGGCCTGGACCTCGGCGAGCTGATCGCCAATGTCGATCGGGAAGACATCAAGACTGTCGCGTATATTCCCGAGAAAGCCATTTCGGCCGGCGCCCTTATTGCGATGTCCTGCCACGAGATCGTAATGGGTCCCACAGCCAGCCTCGGCGACTGCGAGCCGATCTTCACAAAACCAGAAGGCGGAATCGAGACCGCACCCGAGAAACTCCAGAGCCCTCTGCGAGAGCGGTTCAGAACTTTTGCCAAGCGCAATGACTATCCCCCGGCCCTCGCTGTCGCCATGGTCACCAAAGATCTGGAAGTGTGGGAGCTGGAGCTTAAGGACGGATCGCGCAGGTACGTGCTGAAGAGGGACCTGGATAAGGAGATAAGGGAACTCGGCGACAATTTGGCCAACGAGCACGTGGTAGTCGAGAAAGGGCATCTACTCACTATGGGCACGCAGGAGGCTGTCAAGTATGGCTTCTGCAAACATGTGGCGAAAGACTTCGATGAAGTTCTGGAACTCTACAACCTGAAGGGAGCCACTGTCCGCCGGGCAGAGGTGAACTGGTCGGAGGAACTGGCGCGGTGGCTGGAGAAACTGGCGCCGCTGCTCATGATGATAGGCATCGTCGGGATCATCGTCGAGATCAGGACACCCGGCTTCGGCTTGCCGGGGATTGTCGGCATAACCTGCCTGGTGATTGTCTTCTCGACGAAGTACGTGGCCGGCTGGGCGGAGACGTGGGAGATACTGCTTTTCATCCTTGGAGTGCTGCTGCTGGCGGTCGAGGTATTCGTCACCCCCGGCTTCGGAGTGCTGGGTGTGAGCGGCCTTGCGTTGATGGGTGTCAGCATCATTCTCTCGTTCCAGGATTTCGCCATCCCCCACACCCCATGGCAGCGGGATTTCTTTCTGACGAATATCACCATGCTGGGCGCGGTGATGGTAGCCGGATTGGCGGGAGCGCTGATAATCGGCCGCTTCCTGCCGCAGGTGCCGGTCTTCAACAAGCTGATACAGTCTGGAGAGAGCGCATCCGTGCTCACGACGGCCCAGGCCCCCGAACCGGGTTTCGAAACCGACATGATCGGCAGGATCGGCGAATGCGCATCCACAATGCGGCCGTCCGGCAGAATCCGCCTCGACGGCAAGACATTATGGGCGATGACGGAAGGCGACTTCCTCCAACGGGGCGACCGAGTGGAAGTCTATCGCGTCGAAGGCAATCGGATCATCGTGCGCAGGGTTTCAGACGCATGAGAGGACGCCAATGAGCATCTGGGTGATGGTTGCGATAGTGGCACTGGGTCTCTTGGCCATACTGCTGGAACCTTTCGTGCCCACCGGCGGAGTTCTGGGCGTACTCGGCGCGATAGGGATGTGCGTCGGTGTCGGTATGGCCTATCATTACGAGGGTACAGGATGGGGCACGGCTTTTCTCATCGCCTGCCTGATACTCGCGCCGACCGCGGCCATCTTCGCGTTCAAGATTTTCCCCCGCACCCCGGTGGGTAGGCGCCTGATACTGAAATCGGAGCTTTCGATCGAAAACGGATTCCAGTCGGCCGATCCGACACTCGAGGAACTCGCCGGCCGGGAGGGCGTGACCATCACGATGCTGCGGCCCGTCGGCGTCGCACGCTTCGGAAACCGCCGCGTCGACGTCGTTACCGACGGAGAACTCATCGAGAAAGGCGAGAGGGTCCTCGTGATCGAGGTCGAAGGGAGCCGCGTGGTGGTAGAGAAAGCCCAACGCGATGCATAAGCATCGAGCGGCATGGAAGGCAATCTCAGGGCAACTGCTTGACGAATCTCAATTACAGGTGATCGGAAACCTCAAGAGAGCAAAGGAGACTGAGCCATGGGAAACTTTGTATACGTGATTCTAGGCGTAGTAGTCATCATCGGCATCATCGCTGCTGCGGTGATCGCGCGTTTCTTCGGGCTGTGGCTCCGGGCGATGCTGGCAAAGGCCAAGGTGCCGATGTGGTCGCTCATCGGAATGTCGCTGCGGCGCGTCAATCCCGCCGTCATCGTCGACTGCCGTATCATGGCTACCAAGGCGGGCATCCCGCTGGACACCGATCTGCTCGAGGCCCACTACCTCGCCGGCGGCGACGTCATCCGCGTCACGCGGGCGCTCGTCGCGGCATCGAAGGCTCGTATCGATCTGGGCTTTGAACGAGCCACAGCCATCGACCTGGCGGGCCGAGACGTGCTCGATGCCGTCAAGACGTCGGTGAATCCAATGGTCATCGACTGCCCCAACCCGGCCGCGGGGGGCTTGCCAATCGACTCCGTCGCCAAGGTCGGTTTCCAGGTGAAGGCCAAGGCCCGC